>DATEPO010000200.1:0-4598 GCA_035273145.1 Nitrospiraceae bacterium | reverse complement strand
GGGGCTTACACTTGGCGGAGCGGGACTCGTGCTGCTCATCAAGGCCAAGAAAAAAGCCGCCGACATCCACGTCGTCCCCATCCGGACGGTTCAAACGATGAAGGAGAATGTGTCATGGATCAAAGAAGAAGTGACGTCGGCCAGGATGTAAGAAATATTCTCGAGACTCGAAATGCAATTTCCCAAAAGATCGAGATGCTGGAACACCGGCTTCAAGAAACGGTCGAAGGCACAAAGACGACCGTAGAGGAAATGGTCGACCGGGTCAAAGATGCCGCCGACGATTTTGTCGATCGCACAAAACAGACGTTCGATCCCACGTATCAGGTGTATCAACATCCCTTGGCGATGGTCGGCGGCGCGATTCTCGTGGGGTATATCTTGGGAACGCTCGAGTCCCGCATGACATCGGATCGTGGAGGATCCGGTGTGTATCCGTATTATCCGCCGAATGCCCCGGAGGAAGAAGGGGCCTCGGTCATGCCGACGCGATCATCGCAACCCTCTCAACTCTCGAACCTGTGGCAGGATGTCAGGCAAGAGATTTCCGGCGAAATCGAGCATGCGAAAGGCGCATTGATTGAGGTGGGACGGACCTTCATCCACGATTTTTTTCAGCAGGCGTTGCCCGCCTTGGGACAAACCTTTGCCGGCGGGCGCCGTGACTATCGGTCCAGCGGTTCTTCACACGAGTCTCGTGGTAACGGATCAGAATTGGCTCGTGGGGCCTGACGAGCCATACAGAGACACGGATGAAGTGAGAAAACGGGCCATCGCCCGTTTTTTTCTGTCATGGAAGAGTTTTTCGGAACGTTTCTGCATGAGATAGCCATCCTGACGCCTAAGATCGGGATGGGTCTCCTGATTTTTGCCCTCTTCTGGCTCGCGAGTTTCCTGCTTCGTAAGTTCTTCGAGCGTCTGAGCCGGCAAGCTGATTTCAATACGGCGTTTATTCTCAAACTGGCCGGACGGACCGCCTCCGTTGCGCTGTTGGTGTTCGGCGCGGTCACCGCGCTGGGGACGATGGGCATCAATGTGTCGGCATTGGTCGCCGGTTTAGGCTTGACGGGGTTTGCGCTAGGGTTCGCGTTGAAGGATATTCTGTCGAATCTGATGGCGGGCGTCTTGATTCTGCTCTATCGGCCCTTTCATATCAACGATTACATCGTGGTAGCCGGCAACGAAGGAATCGTGACCGAGATCGACCTGCGCTACACCACACTCGAAAAGGAAGCCCAGACCTTCCTCATTCCAAATTCAGTACTGTTCACAAACAGCATCGGCGTAATTGAAAGCAAACGACGACGGATATCTGAGGAGCCGGCAGCGTAGGGGCGAGCGGCAAAGAGTCTACGCGACGGCAACCTACTCTCCGCTTAGCACGCCAGAGCGCCGGTGGCAATTGGCCTGCGCTTGGCCGATAAACTGCTGCCCGCTATGGTTCTGTACAAGCTTAAGCCAGTATCATCCACCAAACTAGGCGATGGCGTTTCTGCCTGGCCGGTACAATGTTGCCGCATGAGTTAACTCCCGCCTGTGCCGTTTGAACTCGTTGCCGTAGCGGGAACGTTTTACCTGCCCCTCATACGGAGCAATCCGTTTTGCCGCGTCGCGTATTTCTCGCTTGAGTTCATTGACCAAGCCAGCCCCGGCAGCAGTGAGCCACCCCTGTTTGGCGGCCCAGTCGAGATCATCAAAGGAGTAGTGAACGGACGCGATTTCTTCCAAGCATCGGGCACGCGCCCGAAGTGCATCGGCTTTCGGGAGCCGCTGAGCGAGCCGATCGGCGTTCGATGACAGCCGCTCGAAGAGGATAGCGCCCATGGTAAACGTAAAGGTTGCGTGAAGAATGCCGCGCAACGGCCTCAAACTCCGGCGCCACGGAGAATAGAAAATTTCCTCGTGACGGTCGGCTTGGATTAGTGTGGCTTTCCGCAAGAAAAGATTTAATTGATGATGGCTATTTTCATGAATGAGATCGTCGACTAGATCAAACTGATCCCGATCGAAACAATTAATGAAGGAGAGGCCTGGCCGGTGGCGATAACTGAAGCTCACCACACCGCGCGCCCGTAAGGGGATAACCCGTGTCGTCAGCCTCGCTAAATTTTGGGCGCCTTCAGGCCAGGCTGATCGAATAATGTCCAGCGCGCACTCGAACCGCCGTGCAAGATCCGAGTTGGATTCGGCGACGCGGACCGGCGTACGATCCTTGCCATAGACAAGCGTCGGCCCCAACGTCAGACTGTCCTGTCCTTGCCAGGGCGATCCGACATGGCACGGAGGGACTACCCGCCAGCGCCACTGGGGCGATGCATCCAATGCCAGAAGAGGAATCCGTTGCGTGCCGATGCAGACGTCGATGCCATCAGAACTGATCAGGATATCGGCACGGCGCCCTGCGTTCCATCCACGTCGCTGGAACTCCGCCGGGGGCAGAAGCATTCCGCCTTCTACTCCGTAGGGAATGCCCGGCAATTCGGCTCGTTCAAAATGAGGGCTAAACTCGAACGGGACCGACCATGGCCGTTGTGCCGTTTCCGAGACCCATCGGGGTGGCAAGCCGGGCACAAGAAATATCGCCTCTCGTGTCACCTGCCGCGCTAATTTGCCGCAGAGCCGATCGAGCCGGTTCGCGAGCGCCGCGGATGTCGGATGGCCCTCGGGAAACAGTTCCTCAAGATATCCGTGCTCGTAAAATTGGCTCTCGCAGGCCGCATAGAACGACTCAACAAATCCTCGTCGGTCCGACTCCCGACGAAATTGCTCACGCACGTCGAGCAAGTACACCAAGTCATTGAGTTCCTCAATCCACCCGGCGACTTTCCAATTTGAAAACTTCTCATATGGAAGGGAAGCACCAACCGCACGCAAAAATTCTATCGGAATTCGAAGACGCTGCGACGACTGCCGATACGGACCTGCCAACTCATCGCACAGGCCCGTCAATAAGTGCCGCATTGTGGTACGAAGTTCTTGGAGGAGGGATGACAAGAACGGCGCATCGAAGAGCGGAAGGTGAGTGAGCATGCAGGCTGCGTCGTCGTGAACCGTTATTCGGTGATCGTAGTGTGCACTCGGATCGCTTCTCGAATCACGATTCGCGCCTTCTTACAGCGTCATGGTTTTGGAGTCGGGCATCGTCTTGCCCGTCGAATCGAGCACATCACGCCCTACCATGATGGGCGCTTTGAAATGAACGGCGAGCGCGATAGCATCGGAAGATCGGCCGTCGAAGACTTTGGTCTTGTCGTTGAGAACGACGGTCAGGGCGCCACGGAAGACACCATCCTTGAGCGTGATGACGGTCTGAGTCACTTTGCCTCCGAACGAATCGAGAATCGTCCGCATGAGATCGTGGGAGAGCGGCCGACTGAGCTTTTGTCCCGTCAAGGCTGCCTGAATCGATCCCGCGACCGTCGCGTCGACAAAGATGGGAATGACCCGGTCCTCGGCTCTGAGGAGCACGACCGGACCACGATCCGAAAGACGGACTTCGACTTGCCGGATTTCGACTTGCGAATTGGACCGCTCACTTTCGCCTTGGACGAGTGAGCTGGATACGACGAGCCCGATACCGAGAAGACAGAACACCGCGGCCGTCCAAAATGCCTTCATAATGCCCTCCTCGCCGTTAGACGCCTCCTAGGCTCGGACGAAAGGATTGTTCTCCCGTTCAAATCCAATCTGCGTCTCGGGTCCGTGACCTGTCACGACGCGGGTGTCGTCTTCAAGCGCATACAGCCGCTCGCGAATGGACCGCTGGATCGCCTCACCGTCACCGCCCCAGAGATCCGTTCGGCCGATGCCGCCTCGAAATAACGTATCCCCGGCCAATAAAAGGGCGTCCGATGGAAAGAGAAAACACATCGACCCAGGTGTGTGCCCGGGAGTATGCAATGCCACACCCTCCACGCCTCCCACGATGATCTTCTCTTCGTCATGCAACCAGTACTCCGGCAACGGCGCCGGCACATAGGGGATGCCGAACATGCGGCATTGCACGTCGAGCATTTCCCAGAGCCGGCGATCGTCGGGATGCAAGCAGAGCGTGGCACCCGTCGCTTTCTTGATCTCGCCCGAGGCTAGGAAATGATCAAAATGCGCGTGCGTATGGATCACACTCACGACGGTCAGCCCCATCTCCTGCACGTGCGTTAAGATTGTCTCATGAGCACCACCCGGATCGACGATAATTGCTTGCTTCGTAATCGGATCACCAAGGATCGAACAATTGCATCCGAGGGGCGGAACGGGAAACGTTTTACGAATCACAGCCATACTTCACGTCACCATAAAAGGATGAACAATAACATTCATATGCAACATAGATTGTACCTTCATGCTATAACCCCGGCTTGCCGGTACGCAAGCCTCGCCAAACGGCTTCAGTGCCATCTTCAGAAAGCAAAAAGACCGGTCAGCATGCCGCTGCCCACCGGAATCGAAGGCATCGTTAGAGCTACGTTGAGGAGGTTAAGGGCGGAATGCGGCTTGAGGACTGTTCAGCGTTTCTGAAGATCAATACGGTCGAGCGGAATCTTAGGTGATAAAATTCCGGGCCATCTTAAAAAAAGGGGACCCTTAAAGGTCCCCCT
>DATEPO010000199.1:0-10792 GCA_035273145.1 Nitrospiraceae bacterium | reverse complement strand
TCTTAAACGTATACGTGCCCACGTCGCCGAATCCCACCTCCGGGTATTTTCTGCTCGTCCCAGAAAAAGAGGTGATGCCGGTCGAGATTAGTGTGGAAGAGGCCATGAAACTCATCGTGTCCGGTGGACTCTATTCCCCGACTCCCACTGCTACCGTCATGGCTCGTTCCGCGACCGCTTCAAAAGTGCGTGCGGATGTTGAGGTGCCAATTTCATGAGTGTTCAAGGGACATTTGTACATTCCCTGCGTTTCTCCAGCCGGTATTATGATGAGATCCTGACATGAACAATGTAGGCGCGATCATCATGGCGGCCGGCTTGGGCAAACGTATGCGGTCCAAGTTGGGTAAGGTCCTTCATCCGGTTGCCGGCAGGCCTATGGTCCTGTACGCGGTTGAGTTAGCCGAACGATTGACCGATGAGGATATCGCCGTTGTCATTGGCCATCAAGGTGATCGCGTGAAAGCTGTGTTGGATGGGTATGCGGCCTGCCGCCAAGGATCTAAAAGCGCTCATGGTTCTCGTCCTGTGGCAGGACGCGAAAAAGGCCTGACCGCACACGTGAAGAATCCCGCCTCCAAACCATCGTCGATTCTGATTGCTGAACAAACGCAACAACTCGGCACCGGTCATGCTGTGATGCAAGCGCGAAGCGCGATCCTCCGCGCGCGCGGTCGCGCCGCAGGGACCTATTTGATCCTCAATGGCGATACGCCGCTGTTAACTGAAGCGACTGTGCGCCGGCTCTTGAAGGTTCATGAAGAGGAAAAGGCGGCGGTCACCATTTTGACCGCCATCCTCAACGACCCTTCCGGCTATGGACGAGTTATCCGCGCGCATACCGCCGGAGAGCCACGTCAGGTGCTGAAGATCGTGGAGGACCGCGATGCCACTGTGTCGGAATCAGCGGTGCGGGAAATCAATGTGGGGACCTATGTGGTCGATGGTGCGTTTCTCTTCCAGGCGTTGGATCGACTCCAGCCACAGAATGTCCAGCAGGAGTACTATCTCACCGATGTCGTGAAGTTGGCGGTGGATCGAGGGCGTGGGGTGTCGGCGATGGTCGTTGCCGATGCCGACGAGGGGTTGGGCGTGAATTCGCGCCGGCAATTAGCGTTGGCGGAGCGCGTAATCCGAGAACGAATCCGCGCGCGTTGGATGGAAGCCGGCGTGACGTTGCACGATCCCGCCTCGACGTGGATCGATGCGGACACGCACATTGGACAGGACACCGTACTGTATCCGCATGTCACGCTTGAAGGCGACACGTCCATCGGGCAAGACTGCGTGATTCGTTCTCATACCCGCGTTGCCAACAGCACGGTGGGAGACGGCGTCGTCATCCAAGATTCGTGCGTGATTATCGATTCGCGCTTGGAAGACCGCGCCTCGGTCGGACCCTTTGCTCATCTGCGGCCAGGCTCAGTCCTAGGCCGGAACGCGAAGGTGGGAAACTTCGTCGAGATGAAGAAAACGGAACTGGGCGAAGGGGCAAAAGCCAGTCATCTCAGCTATCTCGGCGACGCCCGTATCGGCAAAGACGTGAACATCGGCGCGGGGACGATTACGTGTAACTACGACGGCTATCACAAATTTGAAACCATCATCGAAGATGAGGTCTTTATCGGCAGCGATACACAGCTCGTGGCGCCCGTGAAAGTCGGCAGAGGATCGGTCATTGCCGCCGGCACGACGATCACCCAAGACGTGCCGCCTAATTCGCTGGCCATATCGAGAACGGTGCAAGCCAATCGTGTCGGTTGGGCATCAAAACGCCGGGCTTGGCTCGCCGGAAGCGAGACGCGAGAGGCGAAGAGACCGGAGGTGAAACGCGTTCGAGGTTCGAAGTTCGAGGTTGAAGGCGGAACGGCCGAAGGCCAGGGACGGGAGGCGAAACGCGTTCGCCGTTCCAGGTCCGAGGACGAACCTCGAACTTCGAACCTCGAACCTCGAACGACCGCTCAGCCCCGCACTCCTCGCCAATCGCCCCGCCCCTCAATAATAAAGCGTCCCCCAAAAGCCGGAGGAAAGTAATATGTGCGGGATCGTTGGCTACGTCGGTGATCAAGACGCGGTTCCCATTCTGATCAATGGTCTAAAGCGGCTGGAGTATCGAGGGTATGATTCGTCCGGGATTGCCATTCATCATAATGGAAAAATCGAAGTCCGCCGCAGCGTCGGCAAATTAGCCAATCTGGAAAAAACCCTGACCAAAAAGGGCCTCAGCGGAACCACGGGAATCGGCCACACGCGATGGGCGACTCATGGCAAACCATCTGAGCAAAACGCGCATCCTCATCGTTCGGGCGGCTGTGTGCTGGTCCATAACGGCATCATTGAAAACTACTTGCCGCTCAAGCAACAGCTTCAAAAAGAAGGCTACCGCTTTGAATCGGAGACCGACACCGAAGTGGTGGCGCATCTCGTCGCCAAATACATGAAGCAAGGACACTGTCTTTCCGATGCGGTTCAGGCGACGACGAAGGAGATCCGCGGCAGCTATGCCATTGCTGCGGTGTGCGAGGGGGAACCCCATAGCTTGGTTGTGGCTCGATCCGGTTGTCCGCTGGTGATCGGCCGTAGCGGCACATCGAGTCTCGTGGCGTCCGATGTCATGGCAATGCTCGCACACACACGGGACGTGATCTACTTGGAGGAAGGCGACTTGGCGGTGGTCACCCCGACAGACATTCGTGTGATCGACGCGCGAAGGCATCCGGTGACACGCGCCACGACGGCGATCACCTGGGACTCGGAGGCGGCTGAAAAAAGCGGGTACCCTCATTTCATGCTGAAAGAAATCCACGAGCAGCCGCAAACGATTCTCGATACGCTCCGAGGCCGCTATTCCTTCGAGACGGGTGAGGCCGATCTGCCGGACTTGAGCCTTACGTCGGAACAATTGATCGCATCCAAAAAAATTTGGATCGTCGCCTGTGGGACCTCCTGGCATGCCGGCTTGGTGGGGAAATATCTCTTGGAAGAGATGGTGAAAGCATCCGTGCAAGTCGACATCGCCTCTGAGTTCCGCTATCGCGATCCGTTAGTGGAGAAAGATGATCTCTTTATCACCATCTCGCAGTCCGGAGAGACGGCCGACACGCTCGCCGCCGCCCGCGAAGCCAAGTTGAAAGGCGCGCGCATCATGTCTATCGTCAATGTCGTCGGCAGCACCCTCGCGCGTGAATCGGATGGCGTGATCTATACGCATTGCGGTCCTGAAATCGGCGTCGCGTCGACGAAGGCGTTCACGGCTCAATTGACGGCGCTCTATATGCTCGCGCTGCACTTGGGCCGGGTGCGGGGCACCCTCAACGCGAACGATGGACGGATCTGGCTGGAACGCGTGGTCTCCTTACCGATGCGCGTCGAGCATATTCTCAAGCGGGAAGCTGAGATCGTGGCGATTGCGAAACGCTACTATATGAAGCGGAATTTTCTTTATCTGGGCCGCGGCATCAATTATCCGATCGCACTCGAAGGCGCCTTGAAGCTGAAAGAAATCTCGTACATCCATGCCGAAGGATATGCCGCCGGTGAAATGAAGCACGGACCGATCGCCTTGATCGATAAAGACATGCCGGTCGTCGTGCTGGCGCCGCGCGATCGTCTGTACGAAAAGACCGTGAGCAATCTTATGGAGGTCAAGGCCCGAAACGCCCCGGTGATCGCGTTCGTGAGCGAGGGCGAGCGGGACCTGGGTAAAGCCGCCGATGCGGTCTTTACGATTCCCGATGTGCCGCAACTGCTGACCCCGATCCTCTTTGTCGTGGCCCTGCAGTTGCTGGCCTATCACGTCGCCGTCTTGCGTGGGACGGATGTGGATCAGCCGCGGAATTTGGCCAAGAGCGTCACGGTCGAATAGCAGGATGCTGAAAAAGCCCGCCAACTTCGTTTTCGGCTCGCAACGGTCCTCAACGTACCCCAAAAGGGTACGCCTCCGGTCGTTGCTTCGCCTGGGCCTCATTGGCCGTCTTTTTGAGCATCCTGGTATTCTGTCACCTCTTCAGAATAAGAATTTTTTATATCGAATATGTTAGTCTGAGACTGATAAAGGGACGGAGCTTGAGATGCAGATTTCCAAACAAGACGTCGAACATGTCGCCAAGTTAGCTCGGTTAGAGATTACCGAGGGTGAGAAGGATACGCTGAGCCGGCAGTTGAGCAGCATCTTGACCTATATCGAGGAACTCAAGTCGTGGGATACGACCGGGGTGGAACCTACTGCCACGGTGCTGGACCAGACGAACGTCTTGCGTGAGGATCGGGCAAGGCCGAGCTTGCCGGTAGAGCAAGCTGTGATGAATGCTCCTGATCCGGATGGGGGATATTTCCGCGTCCCGAGAATTTTGGAGGAGCGTTGATCGGTATTCGTTAACCGTTAATCGCGAGAAAGATGCTCGGATTCCGTTTCGAATAACGAAAAACGTTTAACGATTAACGAGGCAAACCCATGTTACGACAAATGTTGCGGGCCAAAATTCATCGCGCGACCGTCACCGAGGCCTGCCTGGAGTATGAAGGCAGTATTACTATCGATGAAGATCTGCTGGAGGCCGCCGGCATTCTGCCGTTTGAATTGGTGATGATTTCGAACTTGAATAACGGTGAGCGGTTCACGACGTATGCCATGGCGGGAACGCGCGGCAGCGGTGAAATTGTCTTGAACGGGCCGACGGCTCGCAAGGCCGTCGTCGGGGACAAAGTGATTATCTTCTGTTACGAGTTTTATGCCGAAGATGAGGCCAAACGCCATCAGCCCAAAATCATTCTCGTTGATGACAAGAATCACATCTCACACCACAAACCTACGCATTCTCGATCCGTGCATTAAACGAAGTCACCTCACACACGGATTACCGTAAGCATACTCCATGTCTCTTCACAAACTGACTCTCCACGAACTGCAAGACCGGTTCACCAAGGGCGATATCACGGCCCAGGACATTGTGCGGGCCTATTCCCTGCGTATCAATCAGGTTGAACCGAGAATTAAAGCCTATGTGACCCTCGCCAAGGATTCGGCGATGGCCCATGCCGAGGCATTGGATGAACGATTGAAGGGGTGGCGGAAGACCGTTCCCTTAATGGGCATGCCGATCGCCGTCAAGGACAATATTTGCACGGAAGGAGTGCTGACGACCTGTGCTTCTCGCATACTGGCCACATTCGTACCGCCCTACAATGCAACGGTCGTGACGAAATTGCGAGAACGAGGCTATCTTCTGTTGGGAAAGACCAACCTGGATGAGTTTGCCATGGGCTCCTCGACGGAGAACTCCGCTTTCGGCCCAAGCCGGAACCCATGGAACCCGGCCTACGTGCCGGGTGGATCCAGCGGCGGATCGGCGGCGGCGGTGGCGGCCGACGAATGTGCGGCAGCATTGGGATCCGACACCGGCGGCTCTATTCGACAACCAGCCGCGTTTTGCGGGGTCGTGGGACTCAAGCCTACCTATGGTCGGGTGTCACGCTATGGGCTCGTGGCATTTGCGTCCTCCTTAGATCAAGTCGGGCCTGTCACGAAAGATGTCACCGATGCGGCCATACTCATGAATGCGATCGCCGGATACGATCCACTGGATTCAACCTCGGCGAACATCCCGGTGCCCGACTATATGAAGGCGCTGAAAAAGAAGGATGTGAAAAAGCTTCGGATCGGACTTCCGAACGAGTATTTTGGGGAAGGTCTCAATTCGGAAGTCGAACAAGCTGTACGGAATGCGGTTGATGTCCTCAAAGGGCTAGGCGGGGAAATAAAGGATATCTCATTACCGACGACAGGAGCGGCCGTCGCGGCGTATTACCTGATTGCCACAGCCGAAGCCAGCTCCAATTTGGCCCGCTATGATGGCGTGAAATACGGCTTTCGCACCAAGCAATCGAACGACCTGCTCGATATGTATATGAAGACGAGACAGGAAGGATTTGGCCCCGAAGTAAAGCGGCGCATCATGCTGGGCACGTATGCGTTGAGCGCCGGATACTATGATGCCTATTATGGAAAGGCTCAAGCCGTTCGGACATTAATTCGACGGGATTTCGATGCCGCCTTCAAGGAGGTGGACCTTATTGCGACGCCGGTCACTCCAACCTGCGCGTTCAGGCTCGGCGAGAAGATCCAGGATCCACTCGAAATGTACCTTTCCGACATCTACACGATCTCAATCAACCTGGCCGGCATTCCGGCCATTTCCATTCCTTGCGGTTTTAGCAAGGCCGGTCTGCCCATCGGGTTGCAACTTATCGGTCGTCCGTTTGAGGAAGATGTCGTCTTGCGCGGAGCGCATGCGTACGAACAAGCCGTCGAGTGGCGGTTGAAAAAGCCAAACCTGCGATAGCCGTCAGCTATTAGCATTCAGCTTCAGCTCTGACTGACTGCTGAGAGCTGACAGCTGAATGCTACTCGAAGAGGTAATCAGAAAAGAGGTTGCCATGTTGATCGAAATCGCCGGTATCATCGCTGCCCTCGCGTTTGCCGTGCTCGTAGGATATGTGATCTATACCCTGATCCAAGTCAGGAAGACATTGGTGGAATTGCACGTCGTTCTGGTCCACATGAACAGTCAATTGCCTCCTCTGCTGAAAGACCTCCGGCTGATGACCGAAAATGTGAACGCGCTCAGTGAGCAGGCGCGGGATGGGATCGATCATGCGTCGGTCTTTCTCCATGCCATTGGGGCAGTGGGTGAGACAGTAGAGCAGATGCATGGCTTGGTCAAAGGACAAGGGGAAGGTCTCGCTTCCAAGCTGTTCAGCGTGATGGCCGGCGTGAAAGCGGTGTCGGCCGTCGTCAGAGAGCGATTCTCCAAATCACATGACGAGCGTAACGGGGCTAGCCCTCGCTAGGGATCACCTTCCTTTCTTCACCACTTTTCCTACAGCGCACGTGCTTCTCTTCGACTGACGCGCTGAGCGCGGCTCCCGTACACTAGGTTCTCCCCAGCATACGGTTGCGAGTGGCCTTTGCATTAGCCATCAGATCTATGAGCCTTAAGATTAGCTTCCGGTGTCGCGCGCGGGAAAGTGTTATTCAGGATGCAGGAAAGCCAAACAGGAGAATTAACCCGGGCACAGTATTACGACAGGATTCGAAGTCAGATCGAACATGAAGATGAACTTATTAATCTACGGGTCGTGTGGCAACTGCTTGCCCAATCCTTCTTCTTTAGCACGTATGCCTCGTTGCTCAATGCAAAAGAGCCGGCAAAAACCATCGTATTCGATCAAGAACAACAGGTTTTGCTTTGGCTCGTTCCCATCGCAGCCTTACTCGCAGGTTTCCTTACGTCCGTCAGCATTTTTACCTCTTTGGCGAATATCACTCATCTTCGCCATCTGTACAAAACTTATGACAAGGAGGCAACGGCTGAGGACCAGAGTTCCAAGTTGTTTCCTCCTATTCAGGGCGTGGAGCATCTCCAACGGCTTGCGACGATCGCTCCCATCGGCTTACCCATATTGTTCATCATCGCGTGGCTTGTGATTTTAATCCGGCTTCTCCCTCTCGTGGCTACGGGGTAAGACCGTCAGAGGCGGTTGGTATATTGACTCTATTGAGAGCAGGCCAAGCATGTTGATTGATTGGTTAGACTGCGGTATGTGAGATTCATAATGACCACTCGCATGGTTACAGACAACAGGGAGGAATGAGATGTCCTTGATCGGTCAACCTGTATCACAAGGAACGTACCAGGCCTTTCACAACGATCAGATCACATCCATTGATTTTTCAACGTATCGAGGGAAATGGATCGTCTTGATCTTCTATCCTGGGGATTTCACCTTTATCTGTCCGACGGAATTGGCTGAAGCGGCAGAGCTGTATCCGGACTTCAAAAAACTCGGGGCGGAAATATTCGGTGTGAGCACCGATTCGGTCTATGTCCATAAGGCATGGCATGACACCTCACCGACGATCAAAACCGTGTCGTTTCCCTTGGTGGCCGACCCGACGGGTAAGCTCAGCCGCGAGTTCGGAACTTATGTCGAAGATCAAGGCGTGACGCTTCGAGGCAGCTTTATCATCGATCCGGACGGCGTGGTGAAGGCCTATGAGATTCACGACAACAGCATTGGCCGAAGCGGCCGGGAGCTACTTCGGAAATTGCAGGCCGCCATCCATGTTCGTGAGGGGAATGGGGAAGTTTGTCCTGCGAGCTGGAAACCCGGCGGGAAGACACTGAAGCCGAGCTTGGATCTGGTTGGAAAGATCTAAAGAACGGTCCGTTCTAAGTTTCGTGTATCTACCATGCCCTACTTCGGGCAGATCAGTGCCTCGACCCGGCGTCCGTTATAGTTAAGAGTCAGATCGCCTTCCAGTCCTTTCGGATGTCCGATACGGCCCTCCGGGTCGTAGATAAAACAAAACATCAGCTTGCAGTTGGGATGCGTCCCATACTGTTCAAAGTCGACGCTGACCTGGTGCGTCAGCGCCTTCACTCCAATTCCCTGTCTGGTCTTTTTTGCAATGATGACCACCCCTTCGTCCTTCAACCATAAATCTGTCCGCGTCGAGCCGTTGGCATAGGTCGGCGTCCACTCTTCAGCTTCAATGTTCTCGTATTCAATGCACAGCAGCGTATGAAGAAGATCGATCACATCACGTTCGTCTTCCACTTCAAGAGTCGGGCGCTCATCCCGCCGCTGTCGAAGTTGCCGTGTGACGCGGTGAAAGGCCGAGCAGATCTTTCGAAGGTGACCGATGGTGTCCCTCTCGTCCTCTTCGTCGGTCGGCGTCGTGGCTGTCGATCCGGGTTGTCCGGCCACGCCGTTGCCGTTTCGTACCGGCTCCGGTGATGCGATGGTGTGGTGCGGCTCACTATATTGGGTCGGCGGTTCCATTGAGGGAAATCCAAGTTTTGGCGCCATGCTCTTCTCCGATAGTGGTTGAGTGTGCGATCCGTCACCTGAGGCGGCTGTGACTTCGAAGCGTAGCGGTTCCATAGCGGGGATGGCCGCCGGCTCCGGTATCTGAGCCACCGCTTCGGCTGATAATTTGAGTTTTGTCTGTGGGACCAAGATGATCGGTGGCGCTGGCATCGCGGGTGCCGGCGTCTCCATCGTCGGTTGGTTAGTCTGGACCGGCGGTGTCACTTCAGCAGATGCAGAGGATTGCGCTAATTGAAGAGGCTGAATCGGTCGAACCGGCGGGATTGCTTGCGACGGCAGAGACGGTGGCGAAGGAGCCACGATGACCGATGGCGGCTCGGCTGCTTGAAGTTCCGGCGTTACGCTGTGCGGGGTCGGTGTTGACGAAGGTGGCTCCGAAAGCGTGTCCGCCTTTTTATGGCGGATCGGGGGGCGAAGGCCCAATAGATCCATGCGCCTCTCTTCGAGACTGACGACCAGGTGTTGGAGCAGCGAAATCGTTTCATTCACGCTGTGCTTACTGTTCACTTTGATGCGGAGGTGTTGGTGCTGGAGATATTCCGGTGACCGCTCTCCAAAGATTTCCCGAATGGAATCTCGAAGCTGATATTCGGCTGTGACTCGAAGGGCATCGCGGTAGGGAAGTCCATCCCTCTTCAGCTCTTCCACCTGATGGATTCGAGCGCGTAATTTTGAAATAGATTGACTGACCTCGTCTGCCGATGCGAAAATCTTATCCTTTTGATGGGGTTCCGGGGTTTTATGCTTCGCCATTCCGCAGTCCTCAGTCGCAAGGCTCTCTACGCGTTGCACTCTGTCTCAGTAAGTATAGCCGAAGGCGGCTGTTGCGCTAGATTCGACGGGTGCTGGCGGCTGCGAGAGGGGTCTAGCCGTCAGAACCGAGGAGATAGGAAAATTCGGCGGACTTGCGAGAGCTTAGGAAAGTAGGCGGTGGCGGGATGCATCCATGAGAGTCTCGTCATCGATCAGCGCTATATTTTACCGGGCCGCGAGACGGCCTTGGATATCTCCGCGATCAATCGCCGCTCAATTTCAGCCACTTCTTCTCCACCAGCGGGAAGGATACGGTTCCCCTGAGCCATGCGTTCGAATTCCGCCTTGACGCTCAGTCGTGTGCGGGCGGCTGCGACGGCTTGTAAAAAAAGCACATATTGATTTCGGAAGCCGGGAACTTCCAGGGAAGTCGGCTCAGAGATCTTTCGGTCTGTCACATAGACAGCCTTGTGTTCGGTCTTCATCCCGGCCCGAATACCATAGCCATTCTTCGACAAGGCGTCCTCCAACGCTTTGGCGACAGCGGCCAATGGAGCCGGCACCTCTTCTGACGCCGCGCCCTTGTCGTCTACACGCATGGCATTGTTGAGCTGAGCCGCCTTTTCAGCGACACGCTGGGCGTCCACGGCGAGTTTTCGGGTCGTCCCTTCCTGTTCATCCAGCCGGGTTGTCAGGGCGGCTCGTTCACCCATCACGCGTTCGACCTGCTGCTTTGCTTCCCGCAATTCCTTGCTGAGCAGGTCGATCTGCTGCTGCATCACCTTATTGCCTTCTTGGAGCGATACGATCACGGATTCCTGTTTGTCAGCTTGTTTGTGTAGCGTCTCGTTTTCGCTTTTCAGCGGTGACTCGTCGGGTTGACAAGCCGTAACCGAGAGAACCAAAGCGATGAGCACGGAGAAGGAGAAAGCGCCGGGATGCGAGCAAGGACTGATGAGGTTGCGTAGCGAAGCGTGCATAAGCGCTGGCCAACCAGCGCGGGCATTCTAGGGATCTTTTGTGGCGAAAGCAAATGGACGAAATAGACAAATGAAGGCGGCTTCCCTCAAACGTTATGCACTGATTATTTGAGACTATCGAAGACGTCGGCTCCAAAATAATCCACTAGAGTGACATCTGGCCTTTT
>DATEPO010000198.1:0-4303 GCA_035273145.1 Nitrospiraceae bacterium | reverse complement strand
AGAATAATCACATCATAGGTAGTGTACTGCGCGAGCGCGAGGGCGGTTTCTCCATCGCCGGCAATATCGACCGCATAGCGTTCTTCCTGCAAGCCCTTTTCAAGAAAGCGCGCGACACTGGCGTCGTCTTCAACAATGAGTAAGCGCACAATCAGAACCTCAGTCCGGTGCGTCAATGCGACAGCGCATAAACCTACCATGAAGAACGACGGAGTCGGAAGCGGCTACTGCGTGCTTACCAAATCTTCATCTTCCATTCACAAACGCTTCATTTCCCACCTGTAGGATGGGTACTGGAGGCGATTCTTCCCATTCCTTAGCTCTTCTCCAGGAGCAATTCATAACGAAAGGACGCACCATGCGTGTTCCACATTTACGCGGCCTTGATGGGAAGCGCTGTAGATTAACCGTACGCTGTCGCCGAAGGCTCGGCTGCCTACAAGCAAGACAACTGCGCGCGAGGCGAGGCACGCTTCGGGCCCCCGAAAGAGGTCAACCCGAGACTAGTAGCGCAATGCCTGATCCTCGCCGTCGATTGCTCGATTCGCGCTCTATGTGTATGCCTTCAGGAGAGGGACTCACAATGACGGCGCTCGCACAGGTGCTGTCTCAGTATCTTCGTGGCGATCCCCTGTGGGACGGCCCTAGAACGATTGCGGCGATCCGGAGGATCTTCGCGACCAACGGATGAGATGCTCGATGACGAATGGCAAGACCGGCTAAGGGGACGGCCTTGAACCCGAAGAAAAACGCGCATGGCACACTACAAAGTCAGTAGGCAATTCGCTATTCCGGTTGAACTGTCCTGTCTGGCACTGCTGATGCCCCTGATTGCCCATGCAGAGACCGTCGATGTGGCCGCTGTGCCTACCGATACCCCGCTGCGGTTCAAAGGGGCTGAAAAGGAGTCCCTCATCGTCACCTCAAAATATTACATTGGGCCAGAAGACGTCTTGGATATTAACGTATGGCGAAATAAAGACCTGTCGAAGGTTGTGATGGTGCGACCCGATGGGCGGATTTCGCTTCCGCTCATCGGCGATGTTCAGGCCAGCGGGCTCTCGCCGGCCGAGTTGACGGCCTACATTAATAGACGGCTGAAAGAGTTCGTCGAAAGTCCCGCCGTATCCGTGATGGTGAAGGAGGTCAACAGTTACAGCATCTTCGTCCTCGGACAAGTGGCCAACCCCAGCCGTTATTTTCTCAAGAGTAAGACGACGTTGCTGCAAGCCATTACTTTAGCAGGAGGGTTTACCAGCGAGGCCGATCGTACGCGAATTGCGATCCTCCGTTGGCAAGGGCCAAGGACGGAAGTCAGGCTGACGGCGAATTACATGGACATCGTTCTCAAAGACGGCGTGGGCGACAATCTGGTCCTCCGCCCTGGCGACACGATCGTAGTGCCTTCCGAAAGTATGCTCCTTATGAAGTAATAAATTTCCCCGCGCGCGGTAATCCCGTCCTTCACTCAAGCACGATCATTTCTTGAACAAAGGAATTTTCCAATTCTTTCTTGTCGATTTTTGTTGCTCCGCGACGGTCAACAGCACATGAAACGGAATTTCCGGACGCACGTCCTGCTCCGTGCCCCAGACCTTCCCGCTTTCTTCCAGAATCTTCAGGAAGGTCTCATACTCCTCGTCACGATCCGGCAAGAGTTGCTCGGCTTCTGTGAGGATGAAGAGATAGCCCGGGGCCGGCAGCCATTGCAGATCCGTCACACATTCCTCGAAGGCATCCCAGTTTTTGCCGAAATAGTCCGGGAAATCCAAGGTACGTGCAAATTCGCCCAGCAATCCAGCCTTCGTGTGGCATTTCCGACCATGAAACTCTTTGACGACAAATCCAGGCGGTATCGCAATGTGGTCCGCATAGGTCTGCCCCTTTTTTAAGACCAGGAGCTCCACATAAGGGGGGTGGATGGATCGTAACCGTTCAATGCCCATCGAGTGCCTCAATTCAGGGGAATAAACGTGACGTAGTGATCACCGGTGTAATAGGCCTTGCCCGTCCGCTGCTCGATCACGATCCGTTCCGGACCTCGATTGCGACCAGGAAGTTTCGGATTCACATCATACTCACGATAGCGACCGGGCGGCAGTCGGCGTTCACGATTCTGAAATGTTCTCCCACCGACGTACCCCGGCAGCGGGTCACCGTGTCGTGTTTGAACCGCCTTCAAGATCTCTTGAGCTGTGAGCAGAGGGGATGGCGCCGAATGATCCGTGGATGGCGCAGCAGGCGATGCAATGTCCACTATCGGCATAGTCCTTGCCGGAGGGGCCGATGCACTCGATTCATTGCCCGGATGCACGATCTGAAGAAGGGTCGGTCCTGAACAAACGGGATTGGGTGACACGCTACCGGCAACGATCATCAGAGCGAGGCAGGCGACTACGCAGAGGATGGTTCGCATCGGGCTTCCAGTCTCCCGGCCATGGAAGGCGGCAGTAAAACGGAGGACGGTACCATGCAGCGCCGTTCAAGGCAAGTCGATCTCAGTCGCTACAGGAGCATCCGTTTATTGCGGCCATCGCATGCCTTTGTTAGAATGGCGCCCGCGCTTCTTGAGCACCCGGAATGCGACACGCAAAAATCGTCTGCACCATAGGTCCCGCAAGTGAATCGCCTGAACTGCTTGACCGCCTAATTTTGAGCGGCATGAATGCGGCTCGCCTCAATTTCTCTCATGGCTCCCATGAGTCCCATGCGCGCGCCATTGAGGCCATTCGCCAAGCGGCCGAACGGCATGACACTCCGGTGGCCATTATTCAAGATTTGCAGGGACCGCGCATTCGCGTGGGGAACCTGTCTGGGGGCACGGTCGAAGTGACCGCTGGCCAGACCGTTCGACTGGTCGTCGAGCACACGCGGAAAAAATCAGGTGCCTCTGCCCCGGACATTCCCGTCACGTATCCCAATCTTGCTCAGGACGTGCAACCAGGCGCTCGCATTCTCATCGACGACGGTCTCATCGAGCTCACCGTGCAGCAGATTTCGCAACAGGCTGTAGAATGCCGTGTGAACATCGGAGGCACAATCGGATCGCATAAGGGCATGAATTTGCCCGGTACCGCCATCAGCGCCGCCACGCTCACCGAGAAGGATCGCGAGGATCTACGATTCGGTCTGAAGCATCAGGTGGACTATGTTGCGCTTTCGTTTGTGAGAGGACCCGACGATATCATCGAGGCACGGCAGTTGATGGCCGAGTATGGAGGCGAGGCGCCGATCATTGCGAAGATCGAACGGCGTGAAGCCGTCGACCATCTGGAGTCTCTCCTGGATCAGGTTCACGGCATCATGATTGCGCGGGGCGATCTCGGAGTCGAGATGGGACCGGAAGCGGTTCCGGTGCTTCAGAAACGGATGATCACGGAGGCCAATCGCCGACGCAAGCTCGTGATTACGGCGACTCAAATGCTCGAATCGATGACGCACAATCCGCGTCCCACCCGAGCGGAAGCCTCGGACGTGGCCAACGCTGTGTTCGATGGAACGGATGCAGTCATGCTCTCGGCGGAAACGGCGGTCGGTCGTTATCCGGATGAGACCGTCCGCGTCATGGATCGTATCGTTCGAGCTGCCGAGGAAGGGAAGGAGCCGGGCATGATTCGGCGAGCGGAGCCAAGCCACGGCCCTGCGTCCTTTCCAGAGGCGATTTGTGCCGCCGCTTCTTCAGCCGCCTCTTCGACCGGGGCGAGTGCGCTCGTCGCATTCAGCCAGTCGGGCATGACCGTCCATTTGATGTCGAAGCAGCGGCCGACGACGCCGATCATTGCCTTTACGCCGGTCGAACAAGTGCGGCAACGCATGGCGTTGTGTTGGGGGGTCCTGCCCTATACCATGCCGCTCATCGAGCAAACCGACGCCCGTATCAGCGCAGTCGAACGCCGACTGAAGGCCGAGGGATTGGCAAAGACCGGGGATCGCATCGTGATTGTGTCGGGCGCACTGGTAGGGTTGCGCGGGGGGACGAATCTGATGAAGCTCCACGAAGTCGGATAATAGGATGCTGAAAACGGTTACATCACACCCGCCCAACCCCAGGCGCTCCAAGACGCGTCCGTTCCGAGCTTCGTTCTCGACTCACCAAGATCCGCACCGTACCCCAGCGGGTACGCGTGCGGTTTTGACTCGTCTGCCGCCTTGCTGGAGGCCCGTTTGAGCATCGCGCTGTCGGCAATACCGCCATGGAGAGAGACTATCTTGGTGAAGCGCCTCATTTCCCTATTACTCCTTCTTGGATTGATTCTCATCTCTAGTGACGGGCAGGCGCAGACGGGGGCGTTGACCAAGGATC
>DATEPO010000197.1:0-4381 GCA_035273145.1 Nitrospiraceae bacterium | reverse complement strand
AGCACCCGGATTTCCGGGAGTGAGAGCTGATCGCTTTTCTCAGCCGGCCTTCATCCTCAGTATTCGGCTTTCCAAACCTGATGACTGAGAGCTGACTGCTGATAGCTTAAGAGCATGCGCCTAACCTTTACCATCCAGCGCTTCAACCCCGAAATCGATCCGCGTCCTCACGAGGAAGATTATCGCCTCGAGGTGGGGCGAGGCATGACGGTGCTCGACGGACTGATTCGCATTCAGAACGAGCAGGACGGCGCCTTGTCTTTTCGTTACTCGTGCCGGTCGGCTATTTGCGGGTCATGCGCGATGACGATCAACGGGCAGGAAAAACTGGCGTGCCGCACGTCCGTCCGCAAAGAGTTAGAGCGGCATGGGCGGATTCGTATTGCACCGCTTCGAAACCTGCCTATCATCAAAGATCTCGTCGTCGACATGTCTTCGTTCTGGAACAAGGTGCGGGATATCATGCCCTGGCTCGCAGCATCCACCGAGCGGCCAGAACGGCTGGATACGCGGAGCCAATTGAGTTTGCTGCCGGGGACGTATGATTTTCACAACGTCGATGCATGCATTATGTGCGGCGCCTGCCTGGCCGCGTGCACTTCTCATGAAGTCTCCAAGGGATTTCTTGGGCCGGCCGCCTTGGCCAAGGCTGATCGCTTTCTTGAGGACCCGCGCGAGCCGGAAACAGCCAAGCGCCTGCGGTTGAAAGAACTGGATCAGCCGAACGGCATGTGGGATTGCGTGCGGTGTAATTACTGCGTGGAAGTGTGCCCGAAAGATGTGAGGCCGATGGAGGCCATCATACGGCTTCGCCGAGGCGCACTGGACAAAGGATTGACGGCCAGCGGCGGCGCACGGCACATTCAAGGCTTTGTGCAATTGGTTCAGCATGAAGGGCGGCTGAATGAAGCCGTGATGCCGCTCAAGGTGATCGGGTGGAATCTGAGGCGGCTGCTCCACGTGCTTCCGCTGGGCGTGAGAATGTGGCTGAAAGGAAAAGTGCCGAATCCGTTTGCTCCTCCCATTCAAGGCATATCCGAGATCCGCTCGATCTTCGCGTCCCGGTCACGCCGGAATATTTCATGAACCGACATGCCTGCTTCATTTCGAATCCTCGAGGATATTGCAATAGCTGATGTCGCGTTCGAGGCAACGGGAAACAACCTATCGGAACTATTTGTCGCGGCCGCCGAAGCGGTCATCGACATAGTGGCGAATCCGACAACGGTCGCGAAGACCTGGCATTGCAGAATTGAAAGAGAGAATGACCAGGTCGCCGATTTGTTGTTCGATTGGCTGTCTGAGATGGTGTATTTAAAGGATGCAGAGGGTGTCGTGTTTTGTGAAGCGATGGCTTCCGTCGTGCATGATTCGGTGCATCGGTGCTGGCGATTGCACGGAAATCTCAACGGCGAGACAATCGATCCATCCCGGCATGAATTACGATCGGATGTAAAGGCCGTGACGAGACACCTGTATGCGGTCTGGGAAAACAAAGAGCAATGGATGGCGCGGGTAGTGTTGGATATTTAAAAATAGGCGCGGCGCGAGGCTAGGGGCGAATTTAATCTTCTTCCCTCTCGCCTCTAGCCCATCGCCCCGCGCCTGAACCAAGGGTTCATGATGCATTTGAACACCCATATGACCGTCAACCGCATTACGGATCAAATTTGGGAAATTCCTCCATCTGAAAAAGCAGGCATGCACGTACCGGCTCGTATCTACGCGACTGAAAGCATTTTGTCCGATATGGACAGCGGCGTGTTTGAGCAAGTCTCGAATGTCGCGTGCTTGCCGGGCATCCGCCGCTACGCTCTCTGTATGCCGGATGGACACTGGGGGTATGGATTTCCGATCGGCGGCGTCGCCGCCTTCGATCCTGATGAAGGCATCATTTCTCCCGGCGGTGTCGGCTACGATGTCAATTGCGGAATGCGGCTGATTCGGACCGATCTGACGCTATCGGATGTGAAGCCTCGTCTGGACTATCTGATGACCGAATTGTTTCGGAAGGTGCCGGCCGGTGTCGGCTCGAAAGGCTCGGTGCGACTCAATCGGCGCGACTTCGATGATGTCATGCGCAAAGGCGCGAAGTGGTGTGTCGAACGCGGATACGGATGGACGGAGGATTTGGAACGGATCGAGGAACGCGGATGTATCCGGGGCGCCGATCCGTCGAACGTAAGCGACCGGGCCGTCGAACGTGGCCATAGTCAACTGGGGACCTTGGGAGCCGGGAACCATTATCTTGAAGTGCAGGTCGCCGCGAACGATCGGATCTTTGATCTGGAGACTGCAGCGGCGTTCGGGATCACCGGCCACGATCAAATTGTGGTGATGGTCCACTGCGGATCCCGTGGGTTCGGCCATCAGATTGCGAGCGATTATCTCACGTCATTCGAGAAGGCCATGCGCCGGTATGGGATGACCGTGAAAGACCCGCAACTCACGTGTGCTCCGTTCCGTTCCCCGGAAGGGCAGGAGTATTTCTCCGCCATGAACTGCGCCGCCAACAGTGCGTTTGCCAATCGTCAGGTCATCACGCATCACGTCAGAGAGGCCTTTATGACGGTCTTCGGACTATCCGCTGAAGCACTCGGCATGCAGGTGATTTACGATGTGGCGCACAACATCGCCAAGGTCGAGCGGTATGCAGAAGGCGATCTGGTAGTCCATCGCAAGGGATCGACACGTGCCTTTGGCCCGGGACGACCTGAACTGCCGCAGTTGTATCGACAGACGGGCCAGCCCGTGATTTGCGGCGGCTCGATGGAAACCGGTTCGTATCTCTTAGCTGGAACCGAGCGTGCGATGCACGAGACCTTTGGTTCATCCATGCACGGATCGGGTCGTACGATGTCGCGTGGACAAGCCAAGAAGATGGTGAGCGGCGAACAGATTCGGAAGCAGATGGAGCAACGCGGCATCATCGTGAAAGCGGTGTCCATGTCCGGTCTTGCGGAGGAAGCCGGTATGGCCTACAAGAATATCTCCGATGTGGTCGAGACCGTGGATCTGGCCGGGATCACGAAGAAGGTGGCAGAGCTCAGGCCGATCGGGAATATCAAAGGATAAACAACGTGGACAGAATCTCCATCCCATCTCTGTCACCTCTGTCAACAAAAATGGACAGTGCGGAACCCGGTCACGCGATACTTTTTCGCATCAATGAGCATTTGTCACGATAGGTCGCGGCCTTTCCTCAGGCGTCTCCTAGAATGGGTGACGGAGAAGTTGACGCTCACGATATCTTTCCCATCCTTCTGCAAAAAGAATCCTCATAAATCATCCTGATGCGCGCTGGCATACAGGGTGCTTACCTAGGTAGGCATCGTTGCTAACCGTGGTGTGGGGTGGTTATGTGGATATCCGTTAAGTTGATCGTACTCTCGGTCTCTGTGACCCTGTTTCCCTGGATGGTGGGAACTGTCGGCGCCGAACATGATTTTGCTCAGCGGTTACGGCATGATGCACAAGTACAGTCGAACAATGGTCATTACAAGGAAGCCCAACAATTGCGGTCGATTGCCGATGCGTTGAAGAATAAGGACGCCGGGATGGCGCATCAAGCGCAAGTGGAAGTTGGAAAAGGTCACATTGATAAGGCGATGGACCTGCTCAAGGTTCGATAAGTCTTGACGAACGTTTTCGCCCGTGCCCTACAGCCGTGCAGCCTGACATGTCCCCAGGCAGCGGAATCAATCTACATAGAATAGTCCGTAGCCGTTGAACAACATGACCATGTCGACAAGTGTCAGGCTCATGGCGCTTAGCCTATTGCTGTGGCCTCTGTCCATTATTCATCCGCTGTCGTCTGTGCCCGCTGCTACGGCTGCCGCTGATAGCATCACACTCAGCGCGATCGTTTCTGAATATGATGAACTCAAGCCGAAGGTGCGGGCGTTGGTTGCCGATATACGAGACGCGCGGAAAATCGGTCAACGCATCGAATCCGGCAAGGTTCTCCTCGTCAGGAAGGACCTGGGTGACTTGGTCAAAATACTTCGACGGTATGATAAGGACCATCTCCGTGCAGCTAAGGGAGCGAGGACATATCCTGATCGCGAACACATTTTACGGCTGCTGCATGTATCCGATCTCATCCATCGATTGATTGAAGCGGAGACTAAGGCCACCGACTTTCAGATGCTTGCGCAAAAGTATGAGGAGACGTGGGAACAGGCGGATGTGGCGCGCGCAGAAAATCAGGCCGACGAACGGTGAAATCAAAAGAGGTATTTCTGCTAGTAGACGCCTTACGGGCGCTTAGACGCCGCATAGAAACTTGTCGTCGACATATTGCCATTGTTGGGTAAATTCCGCGTCGAGTGTTTCCCTCGTGTTTTTCATTGATAAAATCCAGATTACAAGCATACCGAGG
>DATEPO010000196.1:0-7089 GCA_035273145.1 Nitrospiraceae bacterium | reverse complement strand
CACTCTCAATCTCGCACATTGCTTGAGAAGACGTGAACCACTTCGTTCCAGGCTCGCGCAATCCCCATGCGGTCGCAAGGGCCTGGCACGTCAAGTCTGCAAGAGTGTCTTTCGGCGGCCGCATTTTAAATGTGTCGTATCGCGCCGTGCCACTCCAGCGCACGCGATTTGATTCGACTTGCACCCCTCGAACACTGACCATGGGCGCCTGATCATCCCCACCCCTATCGACAAACACGACCTCCTGGACGCCCATTTTTTGGGCGATTTGTAAAATTGCCGCCTCGTCCTTCAGCGTATGGGTCACATCCCGGTTCTCCATTTCCAAGGCGCCCGCCAAGAGACTTCGCTCGGTTACTGCAAGCCCTTGTCGCAGCAGCCACGTGGTGGCGGTGCCGACGGCGCTGAGATCGTCGCCCCACACGATTGTAGCCATTGACCGCTTGGGCAGCTCGGCATGGAAGCCGTTTGTGACCGGCACGCAGCTACAGACAACGAGCAACAGCAGCCCTATCGGCCCCATCCTGATCCCCTTCGTGAGGAGACCTCCTGTGACAAATCGCACGACCCTCATTCCTCTCGATTCGATGGCAGACCTGTGTTGAGAGTCCGAGATCATACACGAGCATTTCAGTGCTGTCCCTTGCGCATTCATCATCGGTCCCCCCCTTGTAAATACATGGAGGTGCGGATGATGAGCAGTATCGATACAGAGCTTGATTCGGTCGCTTCCGGTTTTGTTCCGACATTAAGAGACACTGTCAGTTCGTCGTGGGACGCTCGCTTTTGTAACCCGTGGCGTATGTGAAGTCTGTAGGAATATAGGAAACTATGATGTGCCGCCTAGAGTCGAGAACTGCCGATTAGCCTGCGTGAGCGGCTCTGCGCCGTTCCCCTCGAACAGACTTTGCAAGCGAGGTGTGGCAGTCGATGATTGCTAGGTGACGAAGATACTAAGAAAGCGGGGCAACGTTCTCAGAATTCATGGATTGGGCCGGTACTCCCCTTCGGCGGCCAAGGCAAAGTGCCTCAGCCGCTTGAGGAGGGCTCGTTTGTCTGCAATTGGATCTATGAGCGGACGCTGCATTTCTGATAACGGCTTCGTTTGGTTAGACCATTATCAAGTCGTGTCGAGCACTGCTTCCAAGAGCAGGTCATGCTGCTTATCCCGGCTATCGCCGTGAGCCGAGAGTTTATCTTGTCTATTTTCCGCTCTTCTGACTTTTCTGAGGCATCTTTCCGGCCTCCTCTTGCCGAGTGCTGGAGCTCTGCCCTTGGGGTGACTCTTTGCCCTGTGCCTGTTCCTGCATACGCTCTTGGTGCATCATTTGTTGCGATTGTTGAGTCCCGCCTTTTCCTGACGAGCCTCCGGTGCCGGCTCCTCCAGATCCGCTCTGCGAGAAAGCCAGCGGGGTGCTCATGGCGAAAATCGACAAGACAGATAGACCAACTTTCATAAGAGATAACATGGCACACCTCCTTGTTGTTGTTCGAGTTCGATTGTATCGCACGGAAGATGGACGCAAACATCAGCCACGGTGTGCTTTGCTGTACGAGCCTACTGACAGGCTCGGATAAGCAGACCCGGTGTCCTAATTAGACATGCGTTAGACATGCGGTCGATGATCGTTGAGCTTACCGATGCGCGCTGTCGGCTGAACCCTTATCGCAAGTCGTATTCAAATACCACAGAGAAGCCTTCTTTCCCCGATATCCGCACGGTGCCTGCGAGAGTAAAGATACAAGAAAAGGAGGTGCGACATGTCTCTCACTCCCAGAAGTTCATTCTATAGAAGGTATGCGAAGAGAATGGTATGGGGACCGCCGCTGCTCGGGATCATGAGTCTGCTGGTATGGTCTTCACCGGCATGGAGTGTCTATTCGACTTTGAAGAGTGAAGATGCAAGCTCTACTCACATCGCGGGCTCCGGGTTGGTATTGGTTGCTGATTCGAGTGGATCCCGAGGCGCCGGGCAGGGACCTTCAGGTGGAACCGGCCCAGGGAGCGGCATGGGCACGACGGGTGGAACGGGAAAGGGAAGCCCAGGGGGAACGGGTCCGGGCAGCGGCATGGGGACCACGGGCGCCACTGAAGGAACCGGTAATCCGGGCGGAGGCGCGAACATGGGCGGCGCCGGCTCAGGTCGGGGAAGCGGCGGCAGCGCCTTGGGTGGAGGAACGAGTTCAGGTGGAATGGGAGGAGGAACAGGATCTGGCGGTGCGAGCGGCGGTTCCGGTTCAGGCGGCGGAGGCCGATAGGACTAGCGGGTTTCTTACAGCATTACAGGAAGCATTTGCGCGGCAGGGGAAAAACTCTTCAGTGCGGTGTAACACAATTGGCAGAGTCGCTCTTTAAGACCTTCGGGAAGGGTAGAAGCGGCGTGTGAAACGCAACTCGCCTCCTGAGTTGCACGTGTATAGCGCCACGGTTTCATGCGCCGCCCTTTCTTGCCCGGTTTCGCAGTTGTGTTCCGTATTCGAGGAAACTTGCACCAGGCAAGAAGTCGGGAAAACACAGAAATGGTTTTGAAGGCAGCGAAAAGGACGCAGGCCGAATTGCTCTTACCTTAGCTACCGCTGTCTTTTCAGGAAGAAAAACATTCCGAGTCCGATCAGAACAAGGCCGATCATCGCAAGCCCTGAGGGCGGGCGCACTTGCGCCATGAGTTGCATGCGCCGGAGATCCATCTGTTTTGCGAGTTGTCTAATCGGCAGGCGCTCTTGTGCCATAGGGAAATGGCCTTCTTCACGTTCAGCATGCGTCACGACGGCTTCTTCGAGTCGACCGACACGCAGGCGAAAATCCGGCCCGCCCACATCCACTCGCTGTACCTCCGCGATACACTGCTTGATCTCTTGATGCTCACGTAGCGCATCCTCCACGAATCGATGTCCTTCTTCTCCTCCCCACCGAGCGAGAGCCGGATAGAAGATTTCTTCTTCCAACGTCGCATGGATCACCAGATTGTCACAGATCTCCTGAACCAGCACACGGCGAACGGCCAAGGAGTCCGTGTTCAAACACCTCGTCAAGACGCTTTTAACATATTCGTGATCCGACGCCAGCATCGCCAATGGATTCGTCAGTTTTTGCATCAGTGTCGCCATAGCACCTCCCTCTCTTGGCCTTGTATACGTCTATGATGATGATCACTTCTCAACGCAGCGTTACGTCTGTCACGGTCGTCTTGATGTGCCATAGCCCCGTGCCGGCCGTACTGCAGGAGGTCGTCAGGACCTCCTGCAATGCTCTTTCGATGAGCAAGAGGTTTCCGGCTGACCATCTTTACCGGCTCGCGACGAGGGAGCGTTTGACGTTCTGCGCTTGTTCCAAATGGTCTTGAAGGGCCGGGCGCGATTGTTCTAACAGCATACGCAACTGTGGATTGTTCGCCTCCTTGGTCGCTTGCTCCACGAGCCCAATGACCTTTTGATGCATCTGGATCTCATGCTCAATATACGCGCGGTCAAACTGTTCACCGGACTTCTTCCTCAAAGCCTCCATCGACTTTTCATGCTCGCTCTGCATTTGCTGACCCTGAGCGGGTTGGACGGGATTGATCATCAATTGCTTCGACAATTGAGTGCCTTGCCTCAGCATGGAGCCATGATCCGAGATCATGCGCGTCCCGTAAGATCGCACCTCCCGGCTGCTTGCCTTGGTCTCTGCCAACTGGCCGCCCTCAATATCGCCCTTATTCGCAATAGCCAGCAGGGCCACAATATTGGCGTCGGAAAGATTCGTTTTGCCGCTCTGCCCGCTCGACGGTGTTGCCATGCGTTGTTGCATACCGTCTTGTTTGCCTTGAGCACAGGCCGAGAGGGCGGTCGCCCCAGCCAGCACAATGGCGATTGCGAGACGGCCTGCGTGAACACCATTATATTTTTCCATGATGCTCTCCTTTCTTAGAGTACTTACAATCTCTTATCGTACCAGTGCGTCCATACGGCAGAAATCAGACAGGCCGGCGGTGATCTGTGGGCGCATTGCTCTTCCTGCATGCCACAGATCACAGAGGCTCCGTCTCAAGATTCTGACGAAGAACCATTACGGTACGGTCCATCGGGCGACCCGACGCTGTCCGACCTTTGCCTTCCCGATCATCTTCTTTTTCTTCTGGAAGGCGACCCATCATAATAAAGAAACCCTACCGATATCGACACGGTGAGGCGACCAGATACGCTTCTACGTAGAAGTCAACAAGGAGCATACAATGTCACATCCACGCCAAGAGGAGAATCGCCGCCTGGGGGACAATGATGAAGCGGAACCGGAAAAGATAACGAGTGCCGAACGCGATCATTCTGTATCGAAGGGACAAGCCGCCCCATTGGAGGATCGGAAAAACGAAGGGAGCGAGAATACGAAGTTGAACAACTGAAGAGCGTCCCTGTCCTTGCCATTCGAGTTGTAGAGCGATGAATGAGGTCAAGTGCTGTTATTCGCGATCGGTCTCTCTTGATGATCGTTTGCTTCACCGCTGTTCAGCCAGGAGGGTCTGGGCCGCTTTCAAGTGAGCTTCGAGCAGCGGGCGCGTATTCGCTATCATTTCTTTCAGCGCAGGATTTCGTGTTTGCCCCGCACGCGATGCAGCCGTCCGCAGGACGCGCGTGTGCATTTCAATCTCATGTGACAAATACAACTGGTCAAATTCCTTTCCCGATGCGCTTTGAAGCTGTTGAAGCGCCGCCGCATGATCTTGGATGAGCGGCTGCGTCTCAGGCCCCATCGCAGGCAACACGTCCAGACGCTGTGCAAGGTGCTCCGCATCCTCCAGCATCTGCATATGGTCGGATTCCATCTGCCGGCCGTACGTTTTGACGGCCATGCTTCCACCCCGCTCCTGTGCCAAACGACCGCCTTCCAAATCATCCTTATTGGCGAGATTGAGAAATCCCAGCAGACGGGCTTCAGGGGATGGTTCTCCTGCTTTCATCTCGGCGCCGGTCTGACGCTTGGCAGCGGTTCGTGACTGCATCCCGTCATTGGAGGAGCCCAACATGCCGCAGGCGCCAAATGCCAAAGCTATCAATATCGCCGTCGCAGTTCGACGCATCTTTATCATGATGGTCTCCTTGTACAGTGCGGTTGAGCTCAAACCGTGTTTAACCTTAACGTCACACGGCGGGCCGTTGGCAGGTCACTTGGCTTCATCGCCAATAATGGCGTCTCGACATTCCCAACGCTGTCGGACTAAGGAATGGCTGACCTTCTCATTCTCACAGCGGCGAGGATCAAGGGCCGATGTCCCGGACGTTTGTTGTGGGGACACCGGCCCTTCGGCTATCGCATATCGATGCCGAGATCTTCAGCAATGCTACGGGCCATCGTCAAATGACTCTTCAGAATGGGCAATGTCTTTGAGGCCCATTGTCGGACATCAGGATCTTTAATCCGGCTCGCGCCTTCTTCAAATTCATGGATGTCCTTCGTGTGCTCCCGAAGCATGTAATCCATATACGCCCGATCGAACTCCTTGCCGGAGAGTTGTTGGAAACGTTGGGCGCGCTCCTGTTGGGCGGCCGGTAATTCGACGTCTTTCGGCAGGGTCACGCCTTCTTTCGACGCAAGCTGCTTGACCTGTTCATTGGCCTTCGCATGGTCGTCGATCATCTGGCGGCCAAAGTCTTTTACTTTGTTGCTTCCTGCATGTTCTGTAGCGAGTTGCCCTAGCGCAATCTCGGCCTTTTGCCCTTGGGCGGCTTTTAAGAGAAACTCGCGTTCTTTTGGCGCGGCGGTTTCATTGGCCGCATACGCAGCAATCGAAATCGCCAAAATACTAAATGCACCGGCGACACTAACCGTACGTTTCATCGGACACCTCCTTTGATGGATGATGCCTATCGTACGGATTGTCTTCCGGCGATAGAATCAGTGACATACAGCAATCTCTGTACGCTGTCATGAAGCGGTGTGTCGCTTACTGAAGAAGCATGATCGTTGCGATTCTTGCGTTGGTGGGATCACGTATTCCGCGACTTTGAAGCGGAAGAGAGTCCACCGACGAAGCGGTCAGCAGCGTACTTCACACGGAGGCACATGGAGGGCAGAGCTTATTCTGCCGTATCTCTAATTTTCGGTACGATCCGCTTTATTCGTCCACTTTGATCAGTGTGTCTTCGGGGAAGTAGCACACCCCTAAGCAGAGTGAGTCTGGCCTTATGCGGCATGCGCATAAGAGACTGTGATGATACTAATAGGTCGATATAATGCATGGTGTCCTCCATTGCGCATGATGAAGCAAATCGGGGGCCAAGAGCGATGGGCAGATCATGGCGAACTTTCAAAGCGTTTGTCGGAGTGGCACTTCATTTTAGGGAACACATTGTCCTAGTCGGAGACTAGACGGTCTGGAGTACGGCCATGCTTTTAAACTGGTGCACCGTATCTCAGCCGTGCTTCCGCAACGCATGCAGGTATTCGAGCAGGGCCGTCACGTCTTCTGAAGCGATCTGATCTTCCCCGAAGGCCGGCATCGCGCCGTATCCATGACGAATTTGAAAGCGGATGAGAAATCCCGGCAACGGCTTATTGTTGATCGCCGGACCTAAGCCGGCCTCTCCGCCTGGATGGCACTGATGGCAGTGCTTCATGAAGAGCTGCTGTCCGTGCCGGGCGGTATCAGTGGTCAGCGAAATGGGGCCGGCGATCGGTTCGCCTCGCCTGGCTGACCCGCAGCCGGCGGTGCCCAACAGCAGGATGATGAGGATGGTGCTAGGCGCTCGAAGTCGTCTCATGACTTGTCTCGTGAAATGCGCCACAGCACCCCGGTTCCGCGCCGTGGTTCCGTCGGCTCATGGGGTTCGCTATACGAGCCTCGGACTTTTTTGGTCTGCCCGACGGTCATCACGCCAAAGTCCACGATGTACAAGATCCGTCCCGTGGCATCGAAGCGAGCGGCAATGGGTCGCTCAAGGCCACCCCCGCCGATCCGGGAGGCGGGACCATTCGTGCGGCCTCGATTGACGGCGAACTCCTCGATGCGACCGGTTTGCACATTGACACGCACGACCTTGAATCCAACGGGGCTCAAGACCTTTCCTGATGTAGGCGATTGATCGCCGAACAGAGTGATGAAGGCTTCGCCC
>DATEPO010000195.1:0-3776 GCA_035273145.1 Nitrospiraceae bacterium | reverse complement strand
TGAAACGGCGCTCATTAAGGTCCATACCAAGGCCGAAGATCGGGCTTAAGCCCTGCGCATCACCGATATCTTTCGGGCCAATGTCATCGATTCGACGCCGAGTACCTATACGATTGAAGTGACCGGAGATATCAAGAAAGTCGAAGCGATGATCAATCTGCTTCAACCGCTCGGAATCAAAGAGTTGATCAGGACGGGTCGCGTGGCGATCGCCCGTGAATCTATTCGCCCCGCCCTCGCGCAACCAAAGCGGGTTGCCAAAGAGTAACCTTCCCGTTCCTTCTTGGGAACGATCCGCCAATCTTTTACATTTCAGGAGCAGCTATGAAAATTTATTACGACGCTGATGCCAATCTGGATGAGATTCGGAACAAGACGGTTGCCATCATCGGGTTTGGCAGTCAAGGCCATGCGCATGCGCTCAATTTGAAAGAGAGCGGCGGAAATGTGGTAGTGGGCCTGAGAGAAGGCGCGTCGTGGAGGAAGGCGGAGCAAAGCGGATTAAAAGTGATGCCGACAGCCGATGCGGTCAAAGGCGCAGATGTCGTGATGATGCTGGCCCCGGACGAAGCCCAGGCCGCAATTTATCGGAATGATATTGCACCGAATCTCAAGAAGGGTGCCTACCTTGCGTTTGGCCACGGATTCAATATCCATTTTGGCCAAATTGTGCCTGCTGCCACCACGAATGTCTTCATGGTTGCTCCGAAAGGGCCCGGTCATTTAGTCCGCTCGGAATATGCCAAAGGCAGCGGTGTCCCGGCGTTGCTGGCGATCCATCAAGATCCCAGCGGAAGTACACGCCAGGTTGGCTTAGCCTATGCAAGCGCGATTGGCGGCGGGCGCGCCGGTGTTATTGAAACGTCATTCCGAGAAGAGACAGAGACCGATCTATTTGGCGAGCAGGCCGTCCTGTGCGGCGGGTTGACTTCCTTGATTCAAGCGGGATTCGAGACGCTGATTGAAGCGGGATACTCGCCAGAAATGGCTTATTTCGAGTGCCTGCATGAAGTGAAGCTGATTGTCGACCTGATCTATGAAGGCGGCATTGCAAATATGCGGTACTCTATCAGCACTACCGCTAAATATGGGGACGTCACGCGAGGCCCTCGAATCATCACCGACGAGACGAAGAAGGAAATGAAAAAGATTCTCGATGAGATTCAGAGCGGCCGCTTTGCGAAGGAATGGGTATTGGAGAATCAAGCGAATCGCCCGGTGTATAATGCCTTATTGGCCAAGGGCGAGGCGCATCCGATTGAAGACGTCGGGGGCCGGCTCCGCGCCATGATGCCATGGCTGAAGCAGGGGAAGTTGGTCGATCGCAATAAGAACTGACAGGGTGTTGAAAAAGGCCGCCGGCTTCGTTCTCGGTCGTCTGCGGCCTGGCTGAACAGCCTTTTTGAACACCCCTGGCATTGCTTTGGAGAGCCAAGAAACATGGCGGATCGAGCAGTCGGCATTCCCATCGTCAGAGAAGGTGTTCCGTTTATTGCGGCGCTCGGCGGCACGACGGCCGTGACCCTTGCGCTGGGGTGGACCGCCCCCGCTCTTTTCTTTGGTGCCGTGACGCTCTTTACCGGTTGGTTTTTTCGGAATCCTCGGCGCGAGAGCCCATGTGATAAGGGGGCTGTTGTCGCGCCTGGCGACGGAAAGATTATCGCCATTGAAGAGGATTATGAGCCGCGATTTCTCAAAACACCGGCCACACGCATCAGCATTTTTCTCAATATCTTTGATGTGCACGTAAACCGTATTCCTTGTGACGGCACGGTGGTCGATATTCTCTATCAGCCGGGTCGATTTATCGCCGCCAACCAGCCTGCCGCCACGTTGAGTAATGAGCAGAATGCGCTCATGATTCGTGCAGCGAACGGGGCACACGTCCTCTGTGTTCAAGTGGCCGGTTTGATTGCTCGCCGTATCGTCTGCTGGGTATCCGCAGGCGAGAAGGTGGTGTGCGGAGAACGATTTGGACTGATTCGATTCGGTTCCCGAGTTGATCTTTTTCTTCCAAAAGGCAGCTCACTACGTGTTGTGGTTGGCGATCGGGTAAAAGGCGGCAAAGATCTGCTCGCACTGCTGCCGATCGGGGAGGCTTCATGCGCGGAACGATCATGAAACGAACGAAGGCGTTTATGAAAAATGATGGGAAGCGGACACGAGGCGTCTATCTCATCCCCAATTTGCTGACAACGGGCAATTTGTTCAGCGGTCTCTTTTCCATCCTTGCCGTTTTCAATGCCAATTATATGGCTGCGGCGATTGCCATTCTCGTGGCGGTTGTCTTCGACATGCTTGACGGAAAGTCTGCTCGCTGGACCAACACGACGAGTCAATTCGGCGTCGAATATGATTCGCTGGCGGATATGGTGTCCTTCGGCGTGGCTCCCGGCCTGCTCATCTATTCGTGGGCCCTCAGTGCGCACGGCATGATGGGATCTGCCGTGATGTTTGCGTTTGTCGCCTGCGGCGCCTTGCGATTAGCCCGGTACAACGTCATGTCCGGCATATCGGAGAGCAAATACTTTACGGGGTTGCCTATTCCGGCTGCCGCCAGTGTCATTGCAACGGTCGTGGTGTTTGATCATTATATTGTCCGCATGGGTGCCGAAGTGAAGCCGATGCTGATTCTCATCATGACGCTCACGCTCGCGTTTTTGATGGTCAGCACGGTGAAATACCGAAGCTTTAAGGATTTAAAGTTCAGCGATGGGCATCACTTTAATTATCTGGTGTGGGCGGTCTTGGTGCTCATGTTGGTGATTGCCTGGCCGCAGGTCATGTTATTTGTAGTCTTTGCCGGCTACGCCGTTTCAGGTATGATTGAAAAGGGAGTGATGCTGCTCACCAAGGCCTTCGGCAAGCGCGGGCCCGGAGAGCAGTCTGTTGTACAATCGAAAGACTCGTAAGGGCGTTGACGAGGAGTAGTAAGCAGCCAAGACGGAATCAAGAGAGCTGGTGGTCCATTCAAAGAGTGGACATGGTGCAAACCAGCCCGTCGGCCGCTGAACTCGCCTCTGAGCCGGGCTCGTGAAACAAGGACAGTAATGAGCCCCGCTTGACCCACGTGAAGGGTTACCAATGAGGGTGACCAGTTTGCGTTTCCAGCGAACCGATCACTGAATCGGGGTGGTACCACGGAGCGCCAAAAGCCTTCGTCCCCTGCATCTTGGGGCGGAGGCTTTTCTTATTTATGAGGATGCTGAAATCCGCCAACTCCGTTCTCGGCTTGAACCATCCTGAACGTACCTCAGAGGGTACGTCTCCGGTTGTTCTCGCCTGCGGCCTTGTTCGACGGCTTTTTCAGTATCCTCCAGTTCCGTGTTCGACGGGAGGAGGAAAATTATGAGTCGGATGATTCGGATTTTCGATACGACTTTGCGGGACGGAGAACAGTCTCCCGGCGCGAGTATGAATGTGGAAGAAAAAATCATGATCGCCAAGCAACTTGCACGGCTGAATGTGGATATTATCGAGGCTGGCTTTGCCTATAGCTCGCCGGGTGATTTTGAAGCGGTCAGGCGCATCGCAAATGAAGTCGAAGGGCCGACGATTTGCAGCCTGGCCCGTGCCAGACCGGAAGATATCGATCGCGCCTGGGACGCCTTGAAGGGCGCGCCGAAGGTCCGTATCCATACGTTTCTATCGACGTCCGACATCCATCTCAAGCATCAATTTCGCATGACCCGGGAAGAGGCGTTGAAGCGGGCGGTCGACATGGTGCAGCGCGCGCGAGGTTTTGTGGAGGATGTGGAATTTTCCCCCATGGACGC
>DATEPO010000194.1:0-7580 GCA_035273145.1 Nitrospiraceae bacterium | reverse complement strand
ATTCTCGGCGCCAGCGGATCAGGGAAGTCGACCATGCTGAAGCTCATCTTGGGTTTATCTCGCCCGAATCGCGGATCGATTCGCATTGATGGCCGGGACATCACCCAGCTCAGCGAACGAGAGCTCCAACAATGCTGCCGCGAGCAGATGGCGATGGTCTTCCAGGGCGGCGCCTTGTTTGATTCCTTGACGGTCCGCGAGAATGTCGGCTATCGCTTATGGGAGCGGCATGTCTTGTCTGACGAGCAGATAGAACAAATTGTCGAAGACAACCTGCGATTCGTCGGGCTCGACGATGTCCTCGACAAAATGCCGGCCGAACTGAGCGGCGGCATGAGAAAGCGGGTCGGCATCGCGCGCGCGTTAGCGAGCGGCGCGCAGGTCATCCTCTATGACGAGCCGACCGCCGGCCTGGATCCCATCAACACTTGCCTGATCACGCGGCTCATCCTTAAACTCAAAACAAAACACGTCACACAAATCGTCGTGACGCATGATCTTCAGACCGCCGATCGGGTGGCCGATAGTATCCTGATGATCCAACAAGGCCGTGTGGTCTTTGAAGGCACCTCTCAAGACCTGAAGCGTTCACACGACCCCGAGGTCCGCGCCTTCATCGATCCAGGCAGCATCTTCGCCCATGAACAGGAAGCCGCCGCACTGACGCGGCCGACTCTCGCGCCCTAACCCAGGAGAGACGGATGGAACGATACGGACACCTGAAATGGTCCCAACTGAAAGTCGGGCTCGTGGTGTCGATCGCGCTCATGATGTTGATCATTGCGGTCATGAACATGAGCCATGGGCTCACCTTCATCAGCCGAGAGCCGGAACTTCGCGCGCTGGTCGACCATACGCAAGGCTTGAAGATCGGCGGACCGGTTCGGTTGAACGGCGTTGATGTCGGCAACGTCCGCGCCATCGGCATCGCGAAGGATTCGAATAACGTCGAGATCGTCTTTTCCATTCAACGGCCGGTGCTCGGCCACTTGCATCAGGACGCCTCGGTCAACATCCGGCCCTTGGGCCTGCTCGGCGACAAGTTTCTCGATCTGTCCCCCGGCTCTGCCTCAGCACCGCCCTTGCCGGTCGGCCAGATCCTCCTGGGCCAGGCGGAAGCCGATATCACCGGATTGGCCTCCGGTGCCGGCACTACGTTGGAGCATCTCAATGCAGCGATCGGCGACCTCCAGCGCATTCTCGCGAAAATCGGCGAAGGCCAAGGCACAGCCGGAAAATTGCTGAGTGATGCCGACCTGTACGAACGGTCTCAGCGAGTGATGGAGAAATTGGAGACGGCATCCGAGAAGAGCATCGAGGTATTGAGCAAGGTAGAGCGCGGTGAAGGCACGCTCGGCCGGTTGGTCTCAAGCGAAGAGTTTTATCGTCGCGCCTATCGCGCCTTAGATGACTTGTCGCAACTCGCCGGTCGATTGAACAACCAAAACGGCACGCTTGCCAAGCTCTCTGATCCAGCCCTGTATCGCCGCCTTGACGATCTCACGGCTCGCGGAGAACAGTTACTGAATAAGATTCAACATGGAGAAGGGACCATCGGCAAGCTCGTCAATCAGGATGAACTTTATACCCGTGCCGACAAGCTGCTGACGGAACTGGAAACTCTCGTGGTCGATGTGAAGGTGCATCCGATGAAGTATTTCAAGCTCTCGTTATTTTGATGGCCATGCAATGAGCTGAACACCTATCCACCGGGACCGCCTGTCGTTAACCTGGCACAGTATCGGCATCCTGGTACAGTTTTGTGCCGGGAAGGCGGAGAATGATCCTCGTCCCCTCGCCCGGCCGTCCGATGATATCGATCTGACCGCCGAAGAGCGCTGCGCGCTCCCGCATGCCGAGAAGCCCCAACGAGCCTGGAGCGGCAATTTTTTCCTGGGGAATTCCCTCGCCGTTATCGTGCACCTCGAGCAGAAGCGAGTCTGCCTGTTCTTCGAAACGAATCGTGACGTGAGTGGCATGCGCGTGCCGCGCCACATTGGTGAGCGCCTCTTGGCAAATGCGGAACACTACGGTCGCTCGTTCCCGGTCTACGTGAACGTCCTCCTCACCGGCCGTACAGCGACAGATGATGCCGCTACGGCGCTCAAAGTCTTGAGCTTGCCATTCGATCGCCGCCACGAGCCCAAGGTCATCGAGCATGGCCGGCCTCAACTCCGTGACAATCCGTTGCACTGACGTAATGATGACGTCCACATCCTCGATCATCGATCGTATCTTGGCATCCGCTTTGGCATATTCTTTCGAACCGACGGCATCGCTCATCATGGCTAGGATTCGCGAGAGGTCGATTTTGAAACAGGTAAGGCCGACACCTAATTCGTCGTGGAGCTCCCGAGCAATTCTCGCCCGCTCTTCTTCCCGAATGACTTCCAAGCGTCTGGATAAGGTGCGCAAGAGATTGAACGAGGAGCGGAGTTTTTCTTCCGTTCGCTTGCGTTCAGCAGCATAGCGAAGCGCGCGCGTCAAGAGAGGCCCCGTCACTTGACCTTTCACCAGATAATCCTGTGCACCGGCTTGCACGAGCGTCAGTCCCAGCGCCTCGTCCTCGACGCTGGTCAGGACGACGATCGGCACCCATTCGGCAGCCGCATGCATCCGGACCAGCGTCTCGACTCCCTGGCTGTCCGGAAGCGAGAGATCGAGAACCACCACATCGATGGGCATGTCCGCGATATAGGCCAATCCCTTCGACAGCCGGTCGGCGTGGGTGACTTCCAACGTGAGACTGCCCGACTCTTTCAACATCAGCCGCAGCAAACGCGCGTCCCCGGAATTATCTTCCACTAAGAGAATACGCATGGAAGCCTCATACGGTGAAGACTGACGATACCGGCCGGCATGACAAGAGTCAAACCTCGTAAATCCTATCAACGGTTCTTTTCAAACACGGAGTCAATCGACGCCGTACGGGTCATGGCTACTTGTCCCGTTCGTTTGAGGGCAAGACGACAATGCCGAGCCAAAAATTCTCAATCGCCTTCACCACTGAAATAAACTGCTCGAGTTCCACCGGTTTGGTGATATAGCAGTTGGCATGAAGGCCGTACGACTTCAGCACGTCCTGCTCATCCTGAGACGTGGTCAGAACCACGACAGGAATCAATTTCAAGGTCTCATCACGTTTGATCTCGGCCAACACTTCGCGGCCGTCTTTCTTCGGCAGGTTCAGGTCCAATAGGATGAGGTCTGGGCGCTTGGCCTCGGCATACCGGCCTTGCCGGCGCAGACAGGTCAGAGCCTCTACGCCGTCCTGCACGACCGTCAGCGTATTGAGGACCTTGCCTTCTTTAAGGGCTTCCTTGGTCAGGCGGATATCGCCCGGATTGTCCTCGACCAAGAGAATTTCAATAGGTCTTACCATCATAATGGGCGGTCTCCTGAATTGTGATCATGAGCGGCCAGCGGCACGGTGAAATAAAAGGTCGCGCCATGGCCAAATTGTGATTCCACCCAAATGCGTCCGCCATGCCGTTCCACGATTTTCTTGCAGAGCGCCAGGCCGATTCCCGTTCCCGGATACTCCGCAGACGTATGCAGACGTTGGAAGATGACGAAAATGCGGTCGGCATATTGGGGATCGATGCCGATGCCGTCATCGCGAACGGCAAACAGCCATTCATGCTCGTGTTGCACGGCAGAAACGTGAATGCGCGGCGGCCGGCCGCCGTGGAATTTGATGGCGTTGCTGACAAGGTTCTGAAACAGTTGAGCGAGTTGGGTGCCGTCGGCCACAACCGTCGGCAGAGGATCGTGAGTCACCACGGCCTGCTGCTTCTCAATCGCCATGTGAAGATTCGACAGGGCGACCTCCAATGCTCGGTCGCTATCCATGGGTTTAAACGCCGCGCGCTGTGTGACCCTGGAGTAGGCCAGCAGATCCTTGATCAACTGCTGCATGCGGTTTGCTCCCTCCACCGCATAACCGATGAACTCATCGGCATCCGCGTCGAGTTTACCTTGGTAGCGTCTGCCCAAGAGCTGCGTGTAGCTGGCAACCATCCGAAGCGGCTCTTGCAAGTCGTGAGAGGCGACATAGGCGAACTGTTGGAGATCGGCATTGGACCGAGTGAGCTCGGACACGGATTGTTCCAGCGCCTGGCTCGCCTCGGCTAACGCGCGATCTTCCTGAATCAATTTCCAGGAGGCCCAGACGCCGAACCCGGTCAAGGGCGTCAGGACGAGCAGGCCGATTCCGCCGACCATCATGACGAGCTGATTGATCGGCGCATAGACATGGTCATGATCGATCCGCATTAAGATCGTCCAATCGAATCCGGGGAAGGCCCCATACCCTCGTGTTCTGGCGTAACCCGTGACGACCGGCACTTGTCGTCTGGAATCTATTTCTTCCACGAAACCGGACTTGGTACGATCCTCCGCAGCCCTCATTGCCGACGCCATCTGCAAGGGCTGCTCATCGGCGGTTGCCCCCGTTCGACTCTTCTCGCTGACGATTACGCCATGATGATCCACGACGAGCCAGTCATACGGCTGCCGTCCAAATTGCACACCCGCCTCTTTATCGATAATGGGACGTAAATGATCGAGCGGCACACGACTGGTTACGACGCCGCGAAATTCTCCGCGCGCCCCGCGGATAGGCGCTGAAAATGACACCGCCATGACATCACCGGACTCAGGTGAAGGACTGGGTTCGCCGAAATATACGTGCCCGTTCAGGCGTACGATCTTAAACCAGTCTTGTTCATCGAAGATCGGCTCCGTCGCTGCCGGCGCTGCTTTCAGTGAGTTCTTGTTGAGTGAAGGAGAGGAGTCGGTCGCCGCGATGATTCGGCCTGCGGCATCAGTGACTCCAATCCAGGAATAGTACCAGTAGTGCTTCTTGTATTGCATCAACCTATTGGTCTTTTCCTCTAGACTGTTGTCCTGGAGCGTCGCGTCGGTCGAAAATAACTGAATATCGCCGAACCGCTCAAACAGCACACGATCGATCGTATCCGCGACACCCACCGCCGTTCGGCCGAGATCGGCGCCCCGTTCATGGATGAGCACGCTCCTCAAGGCTACCAATGCGTACACTCCGAGACCGACCGAAATCACGAACGACAACAGAAGGAGAAGGGGAAGTGAAGTTCTAAACCAGGGCGTTGCCTTTACGTGACCGCTGTGGAGAGTCACGTCAGTCATCGAATACTCCTTCTGGCACTCGGCCGCCATTCTGGGGATGGGATTGCAGGAGGAGACAGCTTCCTTTCTCGATATCGACGCTAGATCAAGACGAAAAGTCCTCAGAGAATAGCAGCCCTGCATGCGTCAAGACAATGCAATATCGAGAGGTTCCGAAACTCTAAGGAGCCCACGGCACCGATTGTTTTGATCAAAGATTAAACACGAGATGGGAGATCGGCAGCTGACTGGAACTCGCCGGAATACCACATGAGTGAGGTTGGCCACACGCGTATACCAAGCAACAATGAACCAAATCGTTTGGATACCGAGGTCACGGTGCAGACGATCCCCGCAACTCGGGACAGTGAAGGCGATTGGGCACTTTGAAGAGCACGAACACGACGCATTGCGTTATCCCAAGTGTTCGTTACGGGACTTAAATTGCATCACCTTTGCACGAACACTCTGCATATACCTTCGTGCCTGGCCAACGGTTCTAATGTGGACGACATCTCGGCGTAATTGGTCCAACGAGAAGATTTCTCGCTGATCGTGCTGCCGGATGGCAAGATCTCGGAGAAAGGCGACATGTAACCAATCATAGTGATGATGTTTCAACGGCTGGTTCTCAACCTCGGCCTCTGCGAGAGTACGTGTCGGTTTATCGCCTTTCGGCACATTGCTTGTTAGCTTGTCGGGAGCGGATGAGCCGTCTCCGTCATCCCCATCCCCCTCCCCCTCCTTCTTCGGTTGTCGTATGGTCGCTCTCGGGTTCGCTGCCATCGATGCGATCCGAGGCCGTTGCACCGATCGAAGGAGATGCAGAAAATCTGCGGCATGTGCGTCGCGATCGGTGAGTGCTGGAAGGTCAAATAGTAATTCAAGGGTTCTGAGAAAAGACGTATGATCATAGACGGTGCTATCAACCAGATTGCGGGCAGTGTAGGGCGATATGATGACGGTCGGCACTCGCACGCCGTATTGTTTGAAGTCGAATCTAGGCTGCCGTGAAACGGTTACGGCGTCGCCGGGCGCAGTCGCTCCACCGGGCGGAGCGACATGATCGTAGAATCCCCCGTGTTCGTCATACGTGATAACTAATAAACTATGCGGCCAATGCGGGGAATTGCGGACCGCTTCATAAACGCGCTTGATTAAATCTTCGCCCTTAAAGACGTCGTCTATTGGATGTTGGGAATCCCCGCCGACAAAGTCCTGAGGCGGAAGAATATCGCAGCCGTAATTTGGTTCAATAAAGACATACCGAGGGGAAAAGTCCTTCCGCGATACGTCACTCTTGAACCGCGAGAAGTCCTTGAATCGTCCATGCCGAATCCATTGCCAGTTCATGCCCTTGAGAGCAAAAGACTGTGGGAACGCATCCCCCTCGTATATGCGCCATTCGATTTTCGCGGCATCAAGTAAGTCGAAGATCGTTCCGTGTTGGAAATTGTATCCTTGAAACAACGTACTACTGAGCACGGCCCAATCCGAGGCACTTTCGACCATTCCGCCCGATGAGGCGGCATGAAAGAAAAACCTATTTGGCCATGTTGACGCAGGGGCTGAGGAGTACCAGGCATCGCAGACAGCAAACTCCTTTGCAAGGGTTTCGAGTATTCGTAGCTCGCCTGCTCCAAAACATTTCATTACCGCCTGATCCGTGCCGGTATAGTTGGACAAGAAACCTGCATTCGTGACCTTGGGATAAGCCCCGGTTAACGGATCGGTCTGTTTACCCGGCCCGCAGAGCTGCTCGAGAATATCTCCAAACTCATGACCTGGATCGCTCATGAGCCTCGCCGGTGCGCCTGTGCCAGCGGAAACGATGTTCCCCGTGCGATCTATGTTGAAATAGTCGCCCTCTTTGAGGCCGTTCACTTTTCGGAGTTTTCCGGTGATGACATCAGTGCCACTGAGGCCTGAGAATCCAAGCATATGATCGAAGGATCGGTTTTCAAGCATCAGAACGAACACTTTGTCAATGGTAGGAATATTTCTGTTCATCACGCTGCTCCCTGCTGGTGTCCCAATACCGACTCGTTCCGATTAGCGAAGAACCGTGGGTTATAGCGAATTGTAACCGCACTGAGCCGGGGTGGACAAAGCACCCGTTCAACACAGCCGTCGCATTGATCCAGGGGAAGATCACTCCTTCCCCTCTGAGGAGTACGGTAGGCGCTGAAGCATTCAGCAACCTATGCTTACGCGCAAACCAGTCGTTTCTCAACTTGTTTTCATCCAATTGCGTCCGGACGATCCTACCCCATCGGTGTAAGGCGTGCTCCGGCCCTTCCCCCGGCGCTCGGTGGTGTTAAGAGCTAACTTCCGTAAAAATATAACTGACAGACAGGTGATTTTCTTTAAGCTGACTTCGTTCATTTCTCTGTTCTAAGGAGGGGCACGGACAAATGGAGCGATATACTCCG
>DATEPO010000193.1:0-3040 GCA_035273145.1 Nitrospiraceae bacterium | reverse complement strand
GAAACAGGCTCAAATGAGTACACTTTTCCCTGCGAGCCCACCAGAAGGGACAGCTCTTTTGTGTAGACCCCAACATTGGCTCCGATGTCGGCGACACGATCCCCCCTTGAGACCAAGGTTTTCAGTGTCTGCATTTCTGGTTCACGAAATGATTGGCTGTTCACGATTTGTCTGGTCAAATAAAATCGACGGAGTGTTTGTTGTATGTGAGGCCCGCACGCTCTCACAACAAAGTTCTTTAGCAGGGCTTTTAGCATGGGGAAGTCTCCAACGATTTAGATTGAAACTGACTGATGGACTGATGAAGGAAGACTGTCGCCTGAAACACTTACGCCAATGTGAGAACGCAAGACAAGCCGGTAGGCAGAACTAACATACATGGCAAAGGACGTTGATATAGGATTGTAGTCCTTTGCAATCTTTAGGTTCGATACATTTAGAGGAATCTCCCGCCGGATGAAGAAACATGTATTTACCATGCTGTCTGATTTCTTCTAATATTTCCACTCCGTTGGTTCCGGATCGCTGCAGGACCGAAGGATTGATTTCAAGGAGAATAGTTGGCTGATGTTGCTTCAAGACATTGCCAGCGCCCTTAAGAAACAGCAATTCTGCTCCTTCGATATCACACTTAATGAAGTCGCATCGGGATAATCCCTTCTGCGTGAAGTAATTGTCCAACGTTTGCATCTCACACGAAAATGGCTGCCCCTTTCCCGGCACAAGAGGAAAGAGCGATGCGTCCCCTGATGCTCCACCGGGGCGATCATAAATGACGGTCGTGCCGACATGATCCCCCAATGCGCACTGGTTGATAATGACATTGTGACAGCCATTTAACGTGCAATTATTTCGAAGCGTTCCCGTGGTTGAGGGCATGGCCTCAAAGGCATGCACGGCCCCCGTAGGTCCAACGAGTCGACTCAGCAAGGTGGTGTACCAGCCATAATTTGCCCCCGCGTCTATTGCCACCTGACCGGCAAATACGGAATCCCTGACAACTTGGGTCTCTTCGGATTCAAATACCCCTCCGTCAAGAAGACCCATATGGTATTGCGGGTCGCTCGGGTTGATGGAAAAGTGCCTCCCATCCCTTGCCGTAATAACCAGCCGGTGCTCTTTGCTTAATTGCTTCGTCATTTGATACAGGAGAGACGTGAGGCGAAAGCGTCCACGCTCAAACGGCGTATGGCGCGTATACGTCCGCAGTGTTCGGATGAGGAAAAGAAGGAGTGTATCTTTGGCGGAACTCATGCATCGTCACCTTCTTTGTTGCGGCAGTATTACCCGTAGGAAGGAACAGTGTCAGCAGGAAATTATCGACGTCAAATGTAAGTCAATCAGGAAGGTATTCACGTGTAAACGTATTTGCGTGCTTACCGGAGGAGTATACCTAAAGAAGTGGTTTTCCCTCGTTAGATAGATGCATTGCCGCCGTAGCAAGCTCTTCGCACCAATCGGTAACCACCTAGAGCCAGCAATCCGGAGAAAAGCAGCGCCCATGTGGATGGCTCTGGAATAGCGGCAAAATCTAATCGAATAGCCTGATAAAAGGCGAGCGTCTGTTGACCGGAAGGAGAGTCCGCCATGGCGACCAGACTCGTGACCGTTTCTGTGCCAGCGCCAACCACGTCAAAATTCGTTACAGGTCCACTCGGATGTCCACGGGGAACCGCGGCAATGGTTCCACTCAACACGAAGGGGGCTGTGCTAGTCTCGAAAATAGGAACAGCGGGAGCTGTCACGCTGAGAGCATTGTTTATTCCTGGGCCTGAATTGGCTGGCTCGTATTGCTGTCCATTAACCTGCAATACCCCGCCTAAAAAAAGCACCGTGCTGAGATTTTGGATCGTTCCCACAGGGAGTACTCCGAAGACCACCATAATGTGGCCGCAGCAATCGCCGGCCGGGACCTGCGAGATAGAAAATCCCGGGCCGCTGATTGAGACCTGTGGGGGCAAATCTTGAACTTCCGACACGAATCCGCTCGTAATCGTTAACGTCTCGGCCATGCTCCCCGTAACGCTGAACATCAGATAGAACCCTATGATCGATACCCAGCCGGTGAAACGACTATCGATTACGCCCCGCATCTTTACCTCCATTTTAGAGTTCAGCGAAAGTACCATGGGGAGTCGAAGACTGGAATCAGTGAACGAATTACATAAAATCAGTAGTGAACAGGATCGGTAGGTGGATAAGAAGAGCGCCACGCCCTCACTTATCTGCCGTGATTTTCCTTTGACGATCGGCTTTCCAACATAAACGCTATATCGGCCTGCGCAGGGCCGCATAACGATATCGCCCTTGTCGGACACCGAGCCTCTTTGCTGTTCATAAACTCTTTCAATGGTTTAGTGAGTGACTGACACGAGATCGGGAGGTTTTCCGATGGTGGCATGGGTAGTTGTTTGTAAAGATGCGCCGTCACTATCTCTCTCCTCGATGGCGTGCGTGTCTCTATGTCGCTTGGCTTCCTTATGTTTGTGTGCGCTGTGTCCGGATTATTCTATACCTATGTCCTGTATCCGGTCCTATTGCTCTTCATGCATGATCGCCGTGAACGAGGCCGGCCTCTGTCAACTTTGCCGACAGTGTCAGTGATCATCCCTTTCTACAATGAGGAGCGATGGGCGATTCGAAAACTGGAGAATACGCTTTCGTGGACGTATCCGGCAGACCGTCTTCAGATCATTGCCGTGTCGGATGGATCGACGGATCGCACACCCATGCTGCTGAGGCAGTATGGAGACCGTGTGACGGTTGTTGCGTATCCTGTCCGTCGGGGTAAGCCGACCGCCTTGAATCTAGGAGCGGCGCAGGCGACCGGCGATATCCTCATCTTTACCGATGCCAATGTCTTTCCGCAGCCTGACGCCGTGCAGGCATTGGTGCAGCGGTACACGGATGCATCGGTCGGCGGCGTATGCGGCAATGTGGCCTTACAAGGTGAAGGCAGTCCGGAGCCGCTAGGGGAAGGGCTCTACATGCAGTACGAGCGGTGGCTGTTTGCCCATGAGAGCCGTGCACTGACAATGGT
>DATEPO010000192.1:0-4491 GCA_035273145.1 Nitrospiraceae bacterium | reverse complement strand
CGGTTCCGGTGCAGCGGCGAATGCCGCAGAAACGCTGAGACAGAACAGGGCTAAGGCCCATGACAGTACCATCCGCATTGGTAATCCTTTCATAGAGGGTTGGTGAAGACATACATCACATGACATGACATGCGCCCGCGCGCGGCCAGGAAGCGTCAAGATATGATAGCCGTGCGCACGGTTCAAGTGTTTCTTTATATGAACGAGAAGGGATAGTTGAATTGCGGACGACGTAACGGGTAACTCTGATAAGGTCTTCTCAACGCTGACACCAGCGGCAATGAGATCAGACTTGTTTTCTGGCGTTCGGTATAGAAATTCGGCATCGAATCATCCTTGATGTTGCCGGTCGCTAAGGCTGCGCCTTCCAAATAGGCGGTCGCGGCGATCAAAGTAGTCTGCAAATTCCAGTTTGGCGGTGATCGGAAACTGAGAGTGAATATTTATGCCGGTTCCATTCGGACCATTGTTCGATCGATCAACGATCGGCGTTGCTTTGGCTCGCTGCCAGGAACCGTAGTGTCCCATTATCCAAGTAGGAACTTTCACTACGCGGCGATGATCTGATGCCCGACAGTTATTACCTTATGTCCACGCTATGTTACTTTAGATGTTGCTCTTAAGTTCAATTCCCAATGAGCATTGATACTTCCGACAGCAGCTCCACTTCCCGACGCGATCGTAACATCACCGCAGTCGATGAAAACCACTCTTCAGTGGTTTCGCACAGGTGGACGACCCTACTAAAGTTGTGCTCGGCTCTCGTGTTCCTAATCGGGTGCATAATCCTTTGGGCAATCGGGACATCAAACATTAGGGAATTAGCGCTTGCGATTGTCGCTGGTTACTGCCTTGTCTGGACAGTGTATTACATGGTGTCTTTACAAGGCCCTCACGAGAGGGGTACGAGATTCATCCTTGTCACTGCTTCGATTGGGATGATTCTTGTCGCACTGGAATCAATGGTAGTGATGGGTGCCATAGATTTCCGCCGTATGCTTTCCACACCGGTGTTCGATCCTTGGCGAAGTCCTCTGCAGGTGCCGGACCCCGAACTGCTGTGGATCCACCCGCCGTATCTTCGGTTAACCGGAAACTACACGCGGGGCAATATTGGGGAAATGCTCTGCTTGCCTCCACGCCCGGGTCAGCCGTATGAGATTCGGTATGATCGTTACGGTTTCCGAAACGATACGGATCTGACCAAGGCAGATATTGCGGTCATAGGCGACTCGTATGTCGAATCTCCTTACGCTCCTACAGAGGCCTTGATGACCACCGTGTTGAGCCGGCTTCAACGCGCCACGGTCGTGAACTTCGGCATATCCGGGTTTGGCCCTCGGCAAGAGCTTGTGACTCTCCAACAGTACGCCATACCGTTAGGACCAAAGACCATCATTTGGGTTTTTTTTGAAGGAAACGATCTCGGCGACGTTCACCGCTATGATGCGCTACGGGCGGACTGGTCCCAAATGAGGACTGCCGCCGAGTCGCTCTGGGAGCGCTCGTTCACGAAGAATGTGCTCTTGGCGCTCCTCAGACTTTCTCATGGCTGCCGGCCCAACGTTTACTATGACAAACGGTATGGCGTTGTTCATGACATAGCGGGACAGCCGATGCGATTGTATTTCGGTGAAGAAGCCTCCGCCTTATCGCCGCGCGACCTGGACGCCTTGGAGAAAACACGGTCGATTCTCACGAACGCGTTTGAGCAAACTGAACGCCATGGCATGCAGCTTGTCGTGGCCTTCGCGCCCATCGCGTATCGCGTGTATCAGCACGTTGCGGATTTTACGGAGACGGGTAAGGAGTTTCATTGGTGGACCCTCAGCGATCTTCCAGACCGCCTTGGCCGAATCCTATCAGACATCTCCCCTCGCATCGGATATGTCGACCTCACGCCGGCATTGGTCGCTTCTGCCCGACAAGGTAGGCTCGTCTATCTCCTAGACGATACGCATTGGACAACAGAAGGGCATGCAGTGGTTGCCATGGCGCTCAATGACTACCTGGGTGATCCGTTATAAATAGCGTCGGATCAGTGGAAGACGATATTCTGTCACGGAGCTACAGCATGAACGAGACGCAGGCTGACAAGAAGTGCGTTCACGATAATACCTAACTATCTGAAGCGCTCTATTGGTGATGGGAAAACAGCCCGAAGGGTGGTCAGGTGTTGAGCGTGTCTAAGGCGAACTTCCCTCCGCATTTCAAGTGATCTACTGCTGGAATACCGCCGTGGACCATGCGGATGAATCCATGCATCGGCCTGTATGTGTGAGAACTATTAGACCCGAAGGGCAGGAAGACCGCCGGTAATCGATGGGAAACATGACGACGACTTCCCTCGTCCCAAGGCATACTTTAACGGCGTCAGCTACTTCAGAGGGGCACTAGAGACAACGAACTCGCGTTCTCAGTAGGGCGCAAAAATTGTTGAAGGAAAGAGGATCATCCCACATCCGGCCTTGGCGTGATGGAGCCGAATCAATACGCATCTGCATGCGTAGTCGGCCCGCCCTGCCCAGAGCAAAAGGACGCATGGGCACTTTCGAAGAAACGCGATAAGGAAGACTCAGTATTGATTGCAGAAAGGGAAGTTGCGTTATGAATATGGCAATGCGAACCCTGATCGGAAGCTTCGCGATTGGGTTCCAACGCGGTGGCCGATGGACTGCCCGATATTCTCGGTATTCAACTCGGGATGCCAGTGCGGGACGCCCATGCCAAGCTGCAGGCTCAATTGCCAAAATCTAAAGTTCAGGTGCAATCGACCAAGCTGACGACGATTGATAAGCCCGTCATCACCGCATTTTCTGGGACTACGGCGGAGCCCATTATGATCGGTATGGAAGGCGATCAGATGACGGTGGACGTGACGCTCCCGCCGAATAAGCAGGCGGTCTGGAGAATCACTCGCCAACACTACTTCGCCAACAAGGGCATACCCAAGACGACACTGCTGGCCTCGTTGCGGGAGAAGTATGGAAAAGAACCGCTGACAAATGTCTCACAAAACAAGCCGGCCCTGGACGACGCTCAAATCAACACCCTCTTCTTGCTCTTCGATGAACAAGGCCGTCCAGCTCCTATCCCACCCAAGCCAGAGAAGGACACGTCGGGACTTGCCAATGCTCTCATCTCGGCGTGCATCACATTAGGAGACAACGTGCAACTCGGTCTCATCGAGGTCTATTCGAATCTGTATAAGGGCAAAAACCCTCAGGAGGATTGGTGTTATAACTTCTACACTGCGGTGTTCGTCCGAGTCGCCCAATCGCCGGATGTGCCGGAGTTGTATAGTCAGATGCGGTTGGTGGCTGTGAGCCTTCCGTATGCCTTGAGCGCGTCGGAAGCCACAATGAAATGGAAGAAGGACATCGCCGAAGGCCAGCACAAGCAGGACATCGAGAAGGCGAAGCAGCAGGAAAAGCCCAAGCTGTAAGGTTCCTGAAAGCCACTGAAGACCGCTGGTCTTGGTCAATTACCGTCTCAGTACTGAGGCTCCTTACGCCTCGCAACATGAAATATCACGACGCGGTGAGGGTAATCGAGCTGTATAACAAACTCGTTCGACCATTGTGGGAGATGCGAAGGGAATGCGTTGATGAACAATCGGGCAGAAGGGAGTGCGCCACTCACCGTTCAAGGTTGGTCGATGAACTGAGGGCGCCAACGTGATTGTGAAGTGCCATGAAAGGCCATTTGGGAAACTAAGTCAGTCGAGAGGCTAGATCAGTACATCCAGAAGTTAAACAGAGTGCGGCAGTTACGGCCACGGTTGCGGTTGGAAAAGCACCGGTATTCAGCCATCAGAGTTTTCCTACGCCTTATAAAAAATATGGCGGAGGGGGCGAGATTTGAACTCGCGGTCCCCTTTCGAAGACTCCGGTTTTCAAGACCGGCACGTTCGGCCGCTCCGTCACCCCTCCGTAGACTCATCCTTCTCATAATTTGGTAACGGTTGGCAACACCCTTATTGGGGCCGTCGTTCCACCGTAGGTTCTCAGTCTGCACAACCATGACATGAGTGACGTCGATGGAGACGCGACGAAGGTCTAGGTCTGTGAAAATTCTGTAAAGAAAATCTGTATCGAAACGCATTACGTCATGAGTTGTGATTGGATGGACTCTGCAAGACGTTGGAGAATCATTATAATTCTTTCCATCCCACCTAAGGCTCTTTCACTGTAAAAGATTTTGACAATTTTACAGTGGCCAATCACCGATCTCGCCCCACTCAACTATTGATCTGCATACCTAGCGATGGCTATGCGGTGGCCCTCATTTTACTTAAGTATGATGAAGTAGTAACAGCTCAGAATCACATGTACCTTCGGTTTACTCCCATTGCCCCCTTTCCGCTCGCCAGTGCAGTCCTGACATTCTCTTTTGTCGATCTTGACCTGAAGAACGTCAACGATCCGAATGGATTTACAGAGACCCTTCAGTTTTTTTCCGCAACGAACTCTGCGCTAACATCCATGATTA
>DATEPO010000191.1:0-5190 GCA_035273145.1 Nitrospiraceae bacterium | reverse complement strand
AGCTCGATACAGTCCTCGAATGGTTGCCCGATGCCCGGTTGATCGGGATCAATAACCGAGACCTGACGACCTTTACGACTGACTTGAACACGACATTTCGGATTGCGACCCGCATTCCAAAAGATAAGGTCATCGTCAGCGAAAGCGGCATCCATACGCGCGATGATGTGAAGCGCTTCGTCGATACCGATATTCATGCCATGCTGGTGGGGGAGTCGTTGATTTGCGCTCAGGATATCGGCGCGAAGGTTCGAGAGTTACTCGGCAGAGGACAGGAGTCCTCGTCGCGTGCGTAGGCCTGGCACGGCGCTCATTGTCATTATTTCGATGACCGTGGCTTGGACATGTGTATCCGCAGCCTTCGGCCAGGTGATGGGGGAAGAGGCCGAGTTAGAGCGGTTGCAAAATAAAGCTGAAGAAGCCATGGCGAACGAAGACGCCGACGGCGCCGCGATGAATATCGGCAAAGCGGCGCTGATGGCCGGACAATTGGCGAGTCGGCAGAAAGACGCCGGGCGAGGCCAATGGTACCGCGGCGCCGAATCGCTCTTCCGGGCACAGGAACACGCCTATCGCGCGCAGGCGCTCTTCGCGCGAGCAGGAGGTCAATTGCCGGCATCGTCCGGCGTCTGTGGATCGATGAAGCTCGCGAAACAGTCGCTTGCAAAAGCCGTCACGCTATTGGTCGATGCCGATCCTGGTGACGGACGACTGCAAAACCTCCACACGAGTGCGACGGAATGGGTCAAAACGATCGATGGCATGACGGCTGATTTTCAATGCAGTTCATAAACGGATTTTTACAGACAAAATGATCTCCAGAATTAAGATCTGCGGCATCACAAATCCCGACGATGCGCTTGCGGCTGTGGCGGCGGGGGCGGATGCGCTTGGATTTGTCTTCCACAAGGCGAGCCCTCGCTATGTGACGGCTGAGGTTGCGCGTCGTATCATTGCCTCGCTTCCGCCATTTGTTCTGCCGGTCGGTGTCTTCGTGAATGAGGATCTGAAAGTGGTCCGCGATCTGATGGATTCATGCGGATTGGCGCTGGCGCAGTTGCATGGAGATGAGTCGGCGACGTATTGCGAGCAGCTTGGGCGGCCCGTGTTGAAAGCGATTCGATTGCGTGACATGGGCAGCTTTTTATCCCTGGCTGAATATAAGGGCCGGGCTGGGGTCCGAGGATTCGTCATCGATGCCTATTCGGAGTCCGCCTATGGCGGGACGGGCCAGACGACCGATTGGTCGTTAGCCGCCGAAGCGGCCAAAACGGCGGCGATCTTATTAGCCGGAGGACTGACCCCGGACAATGTCGGTGAAGCGATTGTCAAAGTCCGCCCGTATGGCGTCGATGTGAGTAGCGGAGTGGAAGCGTCCCCGGGTAAGAAAGATCATGCGAAAGTGAAGGCCTTTATGGAAGCCGTAAAACTTGTGTCACAAAAACCTGATGGTTATACTGCGTCGTAGATGAGCTGCACACTCAGCCTTCAGCAAAGCGTTGCCTGGCTGATCTGTTTCCGAATGGGAGTCCTCTTCTCAAGCTAATCGTGAAAGCTCATCGCTGAAGGCTTAAATATGTTACCTCTCCCTGACAATCGAGGGTACTACGGCCAGTTCGGCGGCCGGTATGTTCCGGAAACGCTCATGCCGGCGCTGTTGGAATTGGAACAGGCCTATGCCGAGGCACGCAAAGATCGTTCTTTTCATGCCGAGCTCAGTCACTATCTGAAAGATTACGTCGGGCGTCCGACCTCGTTATATTGTGCCGAACGGCTCACGAAAAAACTCGGCGGGGCGAGAATTTATTTGAAACGTGAGGATCTCGCGCACACCGGCGCGCATAAAATCAACAACTCCATCGGTCAAGCCTTACTGACACGCCGAATGAAAAAGAAGCGTATCATCGCCGAGACAGGCGCCGGACAGCATGGGGTATCCGTTGCAACGGTGGCGGCGATGTTCGGGCTGACGTGCGAGATTTACATGGGCACGGAAGACATGGAGCGGCAATCGCTGAATGTGTTTCGGATGCGATTGCTCGGCGCCACTGTAACCGGTGTGAATGCGGGCAGTCGTACGCTGAAGGATGCGATCAACGAGGCCATGCGCGATTGGACCACCAATGTGGGAACTACGCACTATATCCTGGGATCGGTCCTGGGGGCGCATCCATATCCCATGATGATTCGGGATTTTCAATCGGTCATCGGGCGTGAAGCGCGGAAACAAATCATGACCGCAGAAGGCCGATTACCGGATTATCTCGTGGCGTGTGTCGGAGGCGGCAGCAATTCTATCGGTCTCTTCCATCCTTTTCTGAAAGATACGCACGTCACGATGATCGGCGTGGAAGCCGGTGGAACGGGTGTCACCAGCGGCAAGCATGCGGCGCGCTTTGCCGGCGGCCGGCCCGGTGTGCTGCACGGAACCATGACCTATCTCTTGCAAGATGCCGATGGCCAAGTCAATCTGACGCATTCCGTTTCGGCAGGTCTCGATTATGCGGCTATTGGGCCCGAGCATAGCCATCTCCATGATACCGGTCGCGTCCGTTACACCGCGGCCACCGATGAGGAAGCGATTGCGGCGTTTGATCTGCTGTCCCGAGAAGAAGGCATCATTCCCGCGCTGGAGAGTTCGCATGCCATCGCGGAAGTCATCAAGCTGGCGCCGACTCTTAAAAAGCGCCAGGTCATCATCGTGAATCTCTCCGGTCGTGGCGATAAGGATGTGAATCAAGTGGCGCGTATGAAAGGTGTCTCCCTTTAGGGTGCCACCTTAACTCGTTAATCGTAACGCGTTAACCGTTCATCGCCAGAAACAACAAATCGATAAATCCTTAGCGACGGCGTTTTTTAGGAATAACGTTTAACGAATCATGAATCGAATCGATACGACATTTGCACGTCTCAAAGCGAACGGCGAGAAGGCACTCATTGCCTATATCATGGCGGGCGATCCGTCGTTGACGGACACTGAGGCGCTGGTGCTCGAGCTGGAACGGGCCGGAGCGGATATTATCGAACTGGGCGTTCCGTTTTCAGATCCGATTGCCGATGGGCCGGTGATACAGAAAGCCGCCGAGCGGGCCTTGTGTAGCGGCACGTCACTGCGAAAAATTCTCGACACCGTGACCAACCTACGGCGGCGGACTCAAATCCCTCTGGTTCTCATGGCGTATTACAACAGCATTCATGCGTGCGGGGAGGGGGTATTTTGTCGAGACGCGGCGGGAGCCGGTGTCGATGGGTTGATCGTGCCGGATATGCCGCCCGAGGAAGATACGCTCTTGGCCGCAGCGGCGTGTGAAGGTGGCCCGCACCTGATTTATTTGCTCGCACCGACGAGTACCTCGGATCGATTTGCGCAGGTGGCACGGCGGTCAAAAGGTTTTGTCTATTATGTCTCCCTGACCGGCATCACGGGGGCTCAACTACCGGATCTTGAAGGAGTGCGGCGCAACATCACTAAGATTCGGCGACTCACGAAGGTGTCTGTCGCGATCGGCTTTGGCGTCGCGACGCCTGATGATGCGGCACGGGTTGGAGAAATTGCCGACGGCGTGATCGTCGGGACCGCAATTGTTCGGCGTATCGAAGAGTATCGCGAGGATCCTCGTATGGTTGAAAAAGTCGGTCAGTACATCGCCTCACTGAAGGCGGCTGTGGCCGGCGCTTCAACGCTTGGTGCAGGGAAGGGGTAGAGGGGTAATGGAGGTAGGAAACGGTTAACGATGAACGAGTGACGTCCCCACGCCTACGGAATATATTTCACCATGTACTCCGACAGCTCCATTGCCATCTCCTTGAGACTCGGTTTAAAGAACATATAGGTTTTTGTTTTTTCGTGCCGGCCCTTCCAGACAATCGCGCCATGCTTCGTATCGATGAGACGCATCGATAAGCCGACTCGTGCCGCATTTTCGCCTTCCGACCGGCGGTATTCCCACGAATTGACCCGAACGACCAGGAGTGAATCAACCTTTAAGGCCTTGCCCAGTTTGACGGCGGCCTCTTGCTCAGAGAGACCGGTGGATTCCAATGTCGAGAGCAATTTAGCGAAGGTCTCACGGGCATCGTTGGAATTGATCAGAAAGTCATTGACCTGTTCCGGGTCCATCACCTCGCTATAACGTTTGGCTTTTTTTAACGTGGCGGTGACTACTTCATGCGCGATCTCGCGAGAGCCCTCTAGAGCGCCGATGATAGGAGGCAGCACGGCAATCGATGCCGGGCGAAAGGCCGATGCCCCGGGTCCTTCCCATGTTTCTTGCAAGCCGCCGCATCCGGCAAGGACCGCCGTCAGCAGTACGATCCCAATCCCTATCCATGAGCGCCATACATGCGCGGTGACCTGTTCCATTGCTCTGTGCCTCACTGTGTGTCGCATTAGAACGTCATTGAAATAGATCCCGACGCCAACGCTTGCCGTTCGCGGAAGTCATAGCCACCGCCGATATCGACCCGAAGCGCAAAGAACCTGATTCCGAATCCGGCGGTCGGCGTGAACGTCGATTTGGCATCTTCCACATTCTTCAAGACACCAATACGCAAGGCCAGAAAGTCTCCCAAAATCGTCTGTTCCGCCCCGGCGCTCAGGACCCGACTCTTCAATCCAGGCACCAATGTCCTATTGGACGTGATGTCGCCATCGAAGGTTAACGTTAACGAAGAGTCCGGGTTGACGGCAATCCCGGCTCGTGCTTGAGGCCCAAGCTGAAACCGACTTCCGTCCGGGGCATCAAAGGTCGGCGCAGTCAAGTCCTTACCGACGACGCCCATTCGTAACCACGACGTCGGCCGAAAGACAGCCCCGACATCGACACTGACGGCGGTTGAAAGTTTCGCTCTGCCGAAGCTGTCTTTGATGTTATCGCTCTCGTTCGCTTTGTTCACGTCTAAGAGCCCTGTATACGCCGCTCCCTGAATGGCTTTCACCGTCGCACCGATCGCAAAAGTGCGGTCGGCAAATGCGTACGCATAGGAGAAGGCGGCTTGCCGCGCCTCGAGCCCTCGGACAGCAAATTGGCCGTTCACTTGAAAAGAGCTGCCGCTTGGCGTGACGGAAATCGGCGTCTTGAGAAATCCGCCGCTGGTGGCAACATCGGATACATTAAATCCGAATGCAGAGTTGCCCCAGTAACCTTTAAAGTACAACCCCCCGGCGCCGATTCCGGAAACCGACGCGCC
>DATEPO010000190.1:0-12865 GCA_035273145.1 Nitrospiraceae bacterium | reverse complement strand
GGAACGGCGGTGTCATCATGACTTGAGGCACACGGATTTGCCCTACGGGAGGAGCTAGTGCCGCGGGCGGTATGCCCGACACCCCTGCCGCGACAGCCATGTCAGCCGTCCCGCCGACCAGTCGCAATGTCTCTTTGGGGGTCTCTAATTTGGGTGACGCTTTGAGGTCGGTCGCGGCAACAACCGCCGCAATCGGGAAGGGCGGTGTCCCGATCCAGTTGCTCGGCGAAAGCGAACCCGTATTGGGCAGGGCTATAAGATACTGGCCTGGATTGATAATGGTAGTTTCGCCGCCAGACGTCAGCGTCACAGAGCCGACCTGTCCGATATTCGCGAGACCGACCTGCCGAAGAGAAAGAGCCGGGGGACCTAATAGCCCTTGTGGTGAAGTGCCCTTCGTCGACGACTGTTCTATTCCCTGAATAAGGGCTGGGACGCCTTCATCGATCCACACCGTGAAATAGGCTTCTCGTGCCGCCATCGAGGCGGCCGGGGTCTGCACTTCGAAGGTCGACTCGGGAGCGGAGGGATGACCACCGATAGAGCTGCGGATGGCGCCGCGGTCGAGTTGAATCACCACCTTCGAAGGAGCTTGTCCGCCGTGTGCATAGTCGCGGATCGCAATGCGGCTATTTTCAGCGATGGTAACGAGGCTGTCGTCGCGAAATAAGATTTTGAGCCGCGAATGCGACTGCGTTTCGATGACGTCATGCACCAAGACTTCATCCTGCCCGCCGAGCGACAGGGGTTTGGAGACGCCCTCACGGGCGACATAGGCCTTGCCTTCCAGAGTCGTGACGAGCCCGATAGGCTCGGTCCCCGGCAAGCGCGCCGGAGAGGCCGCGATGGATAGGCACAGACTCGCAACAAACAGGATGCGCGCGAGGAGAGTAGACATCGGCTTACGCCTCAAAAATTGCCGCTTAACGTCAGGGAGTACACCATCCGCTCATAATTGAAGAGTTGGAGATTTGACTTATCCCGGGTATAGCTATACTGAAGGCCAAGAAAGAGGTGTTGGGTGACCGGACGAGAAACGCCCGCCGTGACGATATAGATGTCGTCGTGCCGCACCGTTCGCCCGCCGACAGAAAAGAAATTGGGATTGTCGTAATTCTGCCGGTAATAATCGAAGGTAAAATCCGGGGTCCACGTGTACACGGGCGGCACGCGGAGACCGGTCGAGAAGCGATGTCCCGTATAATCCCAATCAGCGTTACTGGCAACGAGCGCGACCGATGGGGACCCCCCGCCCGTCCGATCGGTATCGAAGATGTAGCCCACGCGGGCAATGCCGGCATTCTCGGCAAAATGGTAGAACTGGGATACCCCAACCAGCCAATTCTTCCCGTCTCTCGTTGAATTCAAGGCGAACCGATCGCTTTTGAAATCCTTGTTTTGATAGCCGAGCTGCAGTTGCGTAAACCAATTGTCGCCTTCGCGTACTGAGAAGACCGGGCGCAAGGCATGTGAAACCAGAAAGGGGTCTCGCCCGACCGTGACATAATCGAAGAGATAATCCATCCGAGATTGAAACCGTCCATAGCGGTGTTGCACATAGACGGACGGTGTATGGTCTTGCACATCGAAACCGCTCAGCGTGCTATGGAAGCTCTGATAAAAGCCGTAGGATGTGCCGATGGTCCAATGATCCGTCTGTAGCGCCCGATATTCCCCGCGGGCCATGAAGACCGTGCGATAATCGCTTTTCTGCGAGATTCCGGTCGATCCACCCGGCGGCTGGACACCTAACGGCAGGATCACGACATTGGTGTCGAACTGCGGGCTCACGCTGAAGCTCAAGTTCCACCGCTTTTGGGTTGCGGTGGGAACCGGTATCCGGGGTTGTGTGGGATCCAATCGTCTCCGTTCGGTACCCTGCGCGCCCTCTCGAATGTTCATCAAATAAATTCGGGCAGCCTGCGCCAAGTCCGAGGTCGGTTCCGCTGCAATCGCCGCCTCAAATTCGGAGGTTGCCTCTTCATACCGGCCGAGGCCGTATTGTGCGACCCCGCGCTGATACCGCCCTTCCGGTATCAGATCAGGGCTCAATTGGATCGCCTTCGTGAGGGACGCATCGGCCTTCTCATAGGTGCCCAGGCGGATATACGTGAGCCCCTGAAAATAATAGACCAAGGGATCGTTCGGCAGTTGTGTTTGTGCGGCAGTGAGATGGTCCAACGCCTCCTGATATTTCTCCTGATGGTACTGCGCCATCGCCAATCCCAACTTGGCTCGGCCGGACGCCGGGTCTCCCTCGACGGCGGTGCGAAAAACCGTTTCCGCTTCTTGATAACGTTTCGTTCGGATCAAGCTCTGGCCCAGATAATAACTTGCATCCGGATCACCGGGCTTGGCGTCCAGCGCTTGCCGAAAAAGCACCATCGCCTCCTCATATTGGTTTTGATTGAATTTGAGCACGCCTTTGGACAGAGCGAGATCGTATTGTTGAGGATTGATCGATACTTGCGCCATGGCGTGATCAAACCAAAGAAGACTGCACCCAACAAATAGCGCGGTGAGCCATGGGCTCGCCTTAATCACGGCAGTCTTCCTCGTCGGACATGAATCTCCCTAAAGAACTCTCCTGAGTCCTCCGCAGCATTCATACGATGAAGCACGGCGTACCACTATCCGAAAAAGACCTTTTGAAGTGTCGGGACCGCGGGATCAAACTGTCAGCGAAGTTCGTACCGGATTACTGGTGAAGGGAAAACAAGAAGCACGCAGAAGGGAGACAAGAGTTGGTCAGTACGACGTGGGGCAAGTGAACCGGGATACGCGCATAAAAAATACGGAGGGGAGATGTTTACTGCCGGGCGGCCGTCCTATTGCTACCGGCTTGTCCGCTTGATGCTCCGATAGACAAACGCATCAGATTTGCCTGGGCTTGTGCATTGCCTTGCGCGGCTGCTTTTTGGTACCAGGTTTTGGCTTCATGCGAGCTACGTAGAACGCCTTTGCCTTCCTCGTACAGACGGCCCAAGTTATTCTGGCCCCCGGCGTTCCCCTGCTCTGCGGCGAGCCGATACCAGCGACTCGCTTCCTCATCGTTTCGGACGACGCCGGTTCCTTCTTCATAGAGAACCCCGAGATTGCACTGCGCCAACGCATGACCGTGCTCGGCGGCCAGCCGATACCATCGCGCGGCCTGGCTGAAATCCTGAATCACACCACGGCCGCGGGCATAGAGCACTCCCAAATTAAATTGCGCGCCGGTGTGCCCCTGCTGCGCCAACGTCCAAAACTCCTGAAGCGCGGTCACATCGTTTCCCTGCCGGTAGGCCTCTACGCCGGACCGGAAGTCAGCGAAGGCCGGTGACGCGAGAGCCGAGATCAAACAGATCGAGACGAGCGTTTTCATTCGTCCTCCTCTTACTGTAAGACTGACAGAAACTGTATGTAAGATTTCCGGAAATGTAAAGCCAGGTAAAGAACGTAGCGGAAACGATAGCGCGATGAAGGGCGAAGTACAGATCACATCATTCGTCAAGTAGAATGGATCAAAGAAGACAACAGATAGAATCGGTCACTGCACTACTTTGGCGGACCGGAGGATAAAATAGGCTTTCTTCTTTCCCTGTCGGTTGTGTACTCTGATCCGCGCACATAAGAGAACGTGAGGAGCAGCCTATGGCAAAACAACAGACACATCACCTCACACGCAAGCTCACATGGAGTGCAGAGAAACCTTCGCGGGCGGGATGGTACTGGCGGCGCGGCACTTATCGCGACCCGTCACCCATTATCGTAGAGGTGGATCAGGCAGGATACTTCCAATGGCCGGACGGGTCGTTTGATGACGTGCGAGTCATCGGCGGTGAATGGGCCGGCCCCCTCGATCCGCCTGAAGACGAGGTCGTGTAATTTCCTGACGGTGGTACGGAATTCCCTTCGCCCGCAGCCCATAAACCACACCATGTGAGGACCGCCAAGTCGGTGAGATGCAGGATTGTAGCGGTGGGGCGCGTGGCTTACCTTACTTCTCTACCTCCATTATTTGGAGATTCAGCCGGCGTTGGAGCATGGCTTTTTTCAGCAACGCGGCAAGATAGTCGGGATCGAGCGGTTTGGTGATAAAGGCGAAGGCCCCGGCCGCATTCGCCTCTCGGCGCAACCCTTCCTCTCCACACGCGGTACACAAAATGACGGGAGTTTCAGGTTGAATGGCCCTGAGTTTGCGCAAGAGCGTGACACCATCCATTCGCGGCATCCGAATATCGCTCACAATGACATCATAGTCGTCCGAATAGACATGGCGAAGCGCCTCTTCGGGAGTGTCGGCCGTATCGATGCTCAAGTGCGGCATGCGCCGCTTGATCGGCCACGGCAATGCCGAGAGCAGCACATCATCGTCATCGATAATCAAGAGCCGCCCGGTCTGCGTACGAGATTCGCTGCGATCACTATCGGAATATTTCATGACACCTCCATCCGGAATGAAGAGAGCTAACGGACCAGTAGAGTGTAATGAGGCGCCGGTCTCTCACACATCAGCCGGCAGGTGAAAGAACCCTACAAAGAGCCCTACGTAGCGGCCCGTCGCTTGACAGCGCCGTTCACTTCCGATAGACCTCCCTGCTTCCCGCAAAGGATGGACGGACCCCATGACCGCATCGCTTGAACCCTGGACCATTGCTCTGCGCGACTGGCAGCAACGCGCCTTCGATCGCATCTCCCATCATGCCAAGCCGGATTTTCTTGCCATGGCCACCCCCGGCGCCGGCAAGACGCGGGTCGCGCTTCGGACGGCGCATGATCTGCTGCAGCGGAAGGCGGCCACGCGCATCGTGGTCATCTGCCCCACGAATCATCTCAGGCAACAATGGGCGCGCGCCGCGCATACGGCCGGCATTCGTCTCGATCCCTCTCTCAGCAATGATCAAGCGAAGGAGAGTCGGGATTATCATGGATGCGTCGTCACCTATCAACAAGTCTGCCTCTCACCACACGTGTATCGGCTCGCGTGCCGTCAATCGCCGACGCTCGCCATTTTCGATGAATTGCATCATGCCGGGGATGGGAAAGATTGGGGGGAAGCGCTTCGCGACGCATTCGGCCACGCGGTCAGACGACTAGCCCTGTCCGGGACCCCGTTTCGGACCGACAACAATCCGATTCCGTTTATCACGTATGAGAATGAGCAAAGCGCGCCTGATTTCAGTTATGGCTATCGAGAGGCTCTGACCGAGAAAGTCTGCCGCCCTATCGTCTTCCCGACCTATGAGGGCGATCTGAGCTGGGTCTCGCGGGGCAAAGAAGTGGCCGCCCGCTTTGCCGATCAACTGGGGCGCCGCAAACAACAAGAACGGCTCAAGACCGCCTTGATGCACGATGAGTGGGTGAATGTCGTCATCAAAGACGCCGACGCCGAATTGATGAGTCTTCGAAAACAGCACGCCGCCGCCGGTGGGCTGATTATCGCGATGGATCAGGACCATGCACGGCATCTCGCCCGACAATTGACCGCGATGACGGGAACCGCCCCGCGCGTCGCCATTTCAGATGATCCCATGTCCACAAAAATTATCGAACGTTTTGCAACCAGCAAAGACCGCTGGCTGATCGCCGTCAACATGGTCTCGGAAGGGGTCGATATTCCACGCTTGCGGGTCGGCGTCTATGCAACCAATGTACAGACCGAAATGTACTTTCGCCAAGTCGTGGGCCGCTTCGTCCGCATGCAAGGAGATTTGCCGCCGTCGCAACGCGCCTATCTGTATCTGCCGCGCGATCCCCGTTTGGTCGAATATGCGGAAGCCATCAAAGCTGAGCGCGATCACGTGCTGGTCGAGTTGGCGCGAGCCGAACCGCGGACCCTGTTTGATGTCCGGCCACATGAGGCCGATCCGTTTATGCCGTTACATGGTGTGGCGTTGGCTCATGGGCGTATAGGAGATGAAGAAGCGGACGCGGCGCCCGAGACACACGCCGCCACACCGGCCGCCGACACACTGCCGCTGCACGAACGCAAAGAGCAATTGCGCCAGACCCATAAGGGCTTGGTCATTCAGGTCGCCCAACGCTCAGGCGTCGAGCATCGCCGCATCAATCTCGAACTCGTGCGGCGCACCGGCAGCCGCATTGAAAATGCGAGCCTCGATCAGCTCAAGCGCCGTATCAAACAGTTAGAGCGGTGGGTCGAACACGGGTACAGCGAGCGCAGATAAGCGTCCTCCGCCTGCCAGTCTGTCTTCTGCCGAGGACAAAGCGTCCGCTTCGTCTCGCTGCCGCTGTATTAGTCCCTAGCTTCCCTGTGAAAACGTAGGACTTCCGTAAATAAAAGTCTGCCCGGTGAGTGGCGTACTCATTGCATGAACGTCATCGTGGGACTCCGATGCTCAATATAAAGGAGGCAACCATGAGTGCGTTTACACGAAAGGGACTTATGAATGCGATGAGTCGTTTCAACACAGGCCTTGTCTTATTACCGTGCGCCGCCTTGGCGGCCGCCTGCAGCCATACAATTCCGCAGTACACGGCAAAGGCGGCGCCGCCACCACAATACAATGCCCCGACCCGGGCGGCTCTTCAGATTCCAGTCTCTCAACTTCCCGACTCGGCGCTGCCGGTCACGCTGGTCATCGATCTGAGCCCGCTTGAACAAACCTTACGAAGCACCATGCCGGAGCGGTTCAATGAGGCTGAGCATCCGCTCAGAAATGACTACCGATGGGACTTCGTCCGAGATGCGCCGCCGCAGGTCACCATTCAAGACGGCACCATCAGAATCCACACGACCTATACCGGCGATATTGAGGCCAGGACGATGGCTCGCGGCTGTCGTCTCGATCCAATCTACCCCGTGCTCGACACAGTGGCTGAACTGGAATTGCGGCAAGAGGGTGAGGCGTTGGTCCTTGGCGCCAAGAATCCGCAAACCACGATCGAACTGAAGGCCGAAAGCGAAAGCAAATGCAACATGTTCAACATCCCGGTAAAATCCCAATTGGCGGAACTGTTGAACCGCGGGGCGCTGGACGAGGAAGTCAAGCAGGCTGTGGATAACGGCGGCTTTCGCATTCCCCTGCAGTCAGTGTGGCGGCGGCTAGAAAACCCGATCGCCGTGAATGTCACGAACATCAACTCGCAAGCGTGTCTTTATGGGAAGCCGGTGGAGATGGCCGTCGGCACCTTAAAAGGCACGATGCAGCGGACGACGATTCCGATCATGGTGAAGGAAACACCGACCGCCATTTTCGAGAACTCCTGCGGCAAGCCATCCAGCAAATCCATGAAGCTGACCTCCGGGTCTACGCTCATGGAGGGACAGCCCTATAAAGTGTTGGCATCCGTGGGAATGCCGTACCCGGTGCTCAACAAGGCGCTGCAAGACAAGTTGTTCCACCAACAGATGGCGCTGGGCGGACTCATGAAAGACAACATCGTCATCGAGCAAGCGAGCGCCTCCGATTCCCGAGGGAACGTGCTCCTCGCCATTCGGACTGCGGGAGATCTCAATGGATCGATCTATTATTGGGGCGTGCCGCGCCTGGAAAGCGGCGGGTCGATCCTGACCATTGCCGATCTGGAGATGGCGGCCGAGTCGAAAAAAATGCTGGACGACATCAAGGTGGGCTATTGGCAGCTCATCGACCAGCAACTGCGAAGCAAATTGCAGACGGCGGCGCGTATCGATATGTCGGATCGCATCGCGAAGATGAAAACCGCGATGAGCGGCACGCATAAGAGCGGGGATCTGACCATGGATCTTCAGATGGCCAGGCAGCAACCACAGCGTGCCTATTCGACGGCCGACGCGCTTGTGGCCGAGATCCTGTTTGAAGGCACGGCGAACGGCACTGCGCCGGTCGCGATGGAAAGCGGGCCTAGCCAGGATAAGATACCGAGCAAAGCCCCGATCATTTCTCAACGACCCAGCCTGATGTAACGGGAGAGCCGTGCGCCGGCCGCATGTCGAGAGTGCATGCGGCCGGCGTTCCTTCCTCCTGTCTTCCATCACCGATCATGCCGGTCTTTCCTCCCGGTACCATCGTGGGTGAACGCCGACAAGAAGCGCCGCAGAATCGCCTGCTCCAATCGAGACGTGCGATGGGCCGGAGAAGGAATGCGCAAGAGTAAATCGATGCGGCCGGGCTCGGGCAAATAGATGGAGACACGCGGCTCGACGGAGGGCGCGTCGAGCCATGCTTTGCCCTCCAACTGTTTCATATGGACGCGAGCCTCTTCCATGAACGGCAGGCATTCGCCCACTGCAATCTCCAGCAACAATTTTTCGGCCGCTTGCCAGTCATCCTCCATCGTCAAAGGAATCGTCAGCACCTGGACGAGGTACTCTTTCATGTAGGTTTCATTGATCACCGGATGGCTGAGCAACAAGCTGTTGGGAAAGACCACTGCCCGCCCCGTATACTGAGAGGAGCAATGGCCGGGGCCGATTTCCAGCAGTGTCGTGGCCAACAAATTTTGATCGATGACGTTGCCCCGCGTCCCGCTCACCTCAATCCGATCGCCCAGTGTAAAGGCGTTTGAGCCGGCTCGCAGCACGGTGCCGCTGAGACAGAGGATCAGCTCCTTGGTCGCCAGGACGAGTGCGACGGCAATCGCGACCAATGAAACGGCAAAGGTGCTGAGTTCATGCGCCCAAATAAAGGCCAAGCCGATGACAAACACGGCGGCGATGATATTCCGGATCATCAGCACCCATCGCCGTTTGGTCTCGACGGTCAGCGACGTGCTATGCGCCACCGCGCGCATGAGAACCAGCCTGCCGATGAGAACCATCGCCAGCAAAATGAGTGATTTGATGATATCGGGTAGAATGACACTGTTAGAAAAGGGCAGCCAATTCATCTTGTGGAGGCTCCTTCATGAGTGAACCGTACATCATGAGAATCCGACCAGCTGGTGGGTGATCGGGACACGGACTATTCTATGCTGCCTCCCAATCAAACGCCTAGACAATGTTTGATGGATCTGCTGACCGGAAGTTCACGTTCGTCGTATGAACTCGCCGCCTTGCTCGGCATCCCGGAACGAGACGTTGAACATCATTTGCTCCACATCGTGAGATCCCTCGCTCATGATCGAACGCGGCGCTTTATGCTGGAGCCCTCCGCGTGCCATGACTGCCGGTATGTCTTCCGTGAACGAACACGCTTGACCCGGCCAAGCCGTTGCCCCCGCTGCCGGAGCGAAGCCATTTCTCCTCCCCGATTTACGATCGAGAGTCGTCCATCGTGCTAGCCCGGCAAATTACGATGCCGGTGGACAGCAGACACTGGAACTTCTTCGCATCAATCGAGTCTCTTCCATTGAGAAAATGTCGCGGCCTGACCGGCTAACATTCCGTCGGCTGTGAGCACATTCCAGACAAGGGCGTGTTCCACGATGAATCGCCGCCCCGTCTTCGAGATGCGCACGCCGCGATAGTCCACGATATACCCGCGAGCCCGAGCCTCAGTCAGCATCCGGGCCCGTTCCGCCTGCTCGATCGGCTCTGCCGTCAGCCGGGAGGGCGTACGGCACAAGTCCTCCCACGTCATCTCAAAAAGATCTAGGGCGGCCCGATTCCCATAGTTCAGAAGCGGGTCCGTCTGTCCGCCATGCGACACCACCACGAACGGGGCGGAGAATAATGCGCTCGCTTGTTGGTCCGCTGAGCCGTCTCGCTCGATTAACTCTCGCCCCGTCCAATGGTGATAGCTGGTGAGGAGCGACTGGACCCACTCGATCTGTTCCGGTCTAGTCCACCAGGCGGTCGTGCTCGTCCCGAGTTCCATTATTCCTCCGTGTCGAGACTGGCGCCTGCCGCGCGTCCCGCCGCATACCCCGTCGCCCACGCCCACTGAAAATTAAATCCTCCGATTCGGCCATCACAGTCCAGCATTTCTCCAATCATATAGAGTCCGGGAACTATCCGTGACGCCATCGTCCGAAAATCGATTTCGGCTAAGGGAACGCCACCCGCCGTCACTTCGGCATAATTCCATCCCCGATCACGAAGGACCGGCAACCGCAATCCAGTCAATCCATGCAGGAGATCCCGTCTCTGCCCGTGAGGCAATTGAGCGATCGAGCTGAAGGGATCGATCCCGCACCACCGGCAGAGCGCGACAACAAACCGTTCGGGAACGCGCTGAGACAGGGCTTTGGCTAGACTCTGCTTCGGTCTCTCGGCGGCTCGTCCTAGGATCCACTGATTCACCTCTGAGAAGTCTTCTCCCGGGCAAAAGTTGCCGCGCACTTCGACGGAGACCCCCGCTGCCGCGGCCTTCGTCCAAAATCGACTGCTATCCATGACGACAGGGCCGCTGGCGCCGAAATGCGTCCACAACGCACTGCCTGTTCTGCGATCGATGACTTTTCCCTCGACGACGGTCGTCAGTTCGACGATTTGCGAGAGGCCGGACAGCTCGGCATGAAACAGAGACGGCTCCAGCACCAATGGGACCAATGCCGGGGAAGTCTTCGTGACCGTGTGTCCGAGCCGGCGAGCGAGATCCCATCCGCCACCATCGCTTCCGGTCTTCGGTAATGAGCGTCCACCCGTCGCCAGGACGACGCGTCGGGCAAGCAATGTCCCCTGACTGTGGGCAATGACAAAGCGCGGCTCCGGTGATAGACGATCGGCTGGGCTTGACTGAACGTCCATGACTCGATGCTGAGCCAACAGAACGATACCGAGTTCTCGACAGCGACGCAGTAACGCATCGAGGACGGTTCGGGCTTTATCCGTCACGGGAAACAGCTTCCCGGTCTCTTCCCGCTTCAGTTCGACACCGAGCGACGCAAACCAACGGCACGTCGCCTGTTCTGAAAAGGCGGCCAGGATATGGCGGATCACCGGCTGCGAGCCATGGAAGTCTTGAGATCGGACGGCCGCATGCGTGACATTACATCGGCCGCCCCCGGATATGAGAATTTTTGCGCCGAGGCTTTTCGCTCCATCGAGCACGACCAGACGAAGCTTTCCCGCCTCCATCCGTCCGGCGAACGCTTCGGCGGCAAAAATGGCCGCCGTTAAACCGGCGGCGCCTCCTCCAACGACCGCTATATCGGTCTCATTCGACACGATGCGCCAATCCTCCCATTCATCTCACGTCATGTTGCTCAAAGGACCGACAAAAGATTAAGCAGTTATTAACCTTCATGAGCCTTGCGTACTAGTCCTCAAGGAGTTTGCCCAAATAGATTATTTTGTGAAAACGCGATACCCTACATGCCATTTTTAAAATGCCGTCAGTGTTACTCTGACGAAGGCTGGGCATCTACACTTACACAGGAGGTTGAGTAATGAGCCGTCGCACAGAAACCGAGACGCTCGCGCTTCTTCGAGAGATTCGGGATCTCGTTCAAGTGTTGGTGCTCAGAGAGATTCAGAATCCGGTCCAGTTCGCCGATCTGGGCGATGAGCCGTCTCGAAAGCTCTTCTCCTGGGCTTCCATTCACCGTCCATCGAAGCCCCGCTGAGAAATATCGATGGACGAAACGATGCCGCCCCCGCCATCGTCCGTACACTTACATCCGACCTGCAATGGAGGCGACCATGCCCTCCGACCATGAGGCTTTGAATTTTGTCACCCTCGAAGGGCTGCTTCGATACGGAGAAGCCATGGCGCAGGCGGCCCGCACTGCGCCCGATCATATCGCGCTTCCCCCTGCCCCGCCTGCCGTCACCGATCGCCTTGCGCGCGCGCGCCAAGCGACCGAGGCCATGCTGGCGTTTGCAACCCGCGCTCAACATGGATTCTCTTCAGCGGCCGACTATCGGATGGCGCGGCGCCGTCTTCTCGATGATGATTGTGGCGGCGATCCACTGGTGTTCTTCGCCGCCTGGAATCGTCTCGTCGCGGACGGTGCGCTCGGTCCCTTGCTGCAAGCGCCTATCGGCACGGTCCAGAAGCCGACGCGAAGGCGTCCTGTCGCTATTGTGCCCCGCACGCAATTGACCCTGCAACTGGCGGAAGGCCGCATCGTCCTGGATCTTGGCGATGATCGCTATTGGTTGTTGCCTCGCGACATGTCCAATCGCACCCTGCTCTTCACCATGCGCCATGGCGTCTCGCACGTAGAGAGCAAGACGCATCGAGTCGGATGCCGCTTAGCGAATCCCCTCGATCCCGAACGCGGCCGAACGAAAGCCGATGCGGTGGGAGTGGCGTTGGCCCGCATGGTCGGCGTGGTCGGCCAGCAGCTCGACTTTCTCCATCTCCACAATTATCTCGATCCCCGGACCTTTCTCCACTGTATCAGCCGCAGTCCGAATACGCGCGAGCTATTTGACCGCGTGCACACCGCCCTCGGCGCCGGGGCGACATCCGCGGACCCGGTCTATGAGCCGGCGCTGGAATCCTCGGACTTCGGCTGGGTCACCGGCGTGGAGAAAACTGTGGAAGCCCAGGAAGCCGCAGCCGCCTTCGGCGTCGATGTCAAGACGGCACAACGGCTGCTGAAACATCCGCTCTATAGCTATCCGGGCGGACACTCCTTTTTCGATTTGTATGTGGATGTCATCGACGGGCTCCATCAGCTGGCCCAGTCGCGCCAAGGCCATGTAGCGTGCCTCTATACGCACAGCTCGACGATGCGCGCCTTGATGATCTACCTCGACCCTCGTCCCTTCCACGAAGCCTTCGGCGAGTTCAGCGACTATAAAGAGGGTCAAGACAATGTCGTGCTCTTGACCTATGAGCAGGGGCAGTTGTCCGGATACTCGACCGCCGTCGGCCTGTCGGCCCGCGAACGGGCGACCCGCGACGCTTGGATCTCCGTCGAGCAGTCACGAAAAGACCGCGTTACATTGAAGCCCAAACAGATCAGGCGCATCGTAGCCTTGGTCTCCGGCGGAGACTTCGCCGGCGCCGGGGCCGCCTTAAAAGAACTGTATGTAAGCGGCACCCGG
>DATEPO010000189.1:0-3385 GCA_035273145.1 Nitrospiraceae bacterium | reverse complement strand
GCACCGCGCCTGTACTCAACACTACAGAGTCTGCCTTCCATTTTGTGCCGGTGATATCTGATTGAATCGCTTCTGCCCAGACGCTAAGAGCGATGGGCCGAATCTTCTCCACCTCGGCCTCGCTCATTTCGCCAAGGTAATCTACCAATGCCATTTGAAGCATCGGTCCAACTTGGTTATAGGCGTTGATATTGTACTCGGATAGTCTCTTGACGATGTTCACAATCTGTTGGCGGATATCTCCTTTTGGCTCGTCCCGCCAGATGTCGATAAGCAGTTGTAGAGTTCCAACAACGTCGGCGTAGCGCAGATTCTCAACGATCTCCACGACAAGCGTCGTGACTGCATCGGTCTTGAAGCCCTCCATATCTCCGAAGGTCGTTTTTATCGTGACGGGCTCCGTGGCGCGTGCGGCTCTGACCGCCCTCAGCAAAGGACCTTTCAAGCCCTCGTAGGCAGCCGGCAGATCGTCGTAATAGGGAATGGCGTAATCTTTCAGTCCTGAAAGTATCTCGTATCGCTCGTTGTTGTTCTGCGCATTGTCGAGCAGCTTGGCGATATCCTTGTCAAAGAGCTCCTTCCCTTGGAGGAGCCGTTCATAGTCCTGTTGGGCTTTCTGAAACTCATATCCAGCGGGAATCAGGTGCTTATCCATGATTCGAGCAAATCGCCGTTCGATACCTTTCATGGCTTCCCTCCCATAGCCATCGCCCAACGTGTTTTTATAGAGGATATCATGGGAGGTCTCGGCCCAAGCGTGCTCCAGGATGGTCTGGATCTGAATCTCGCACCGCAGACCCGCGAATTGCGTATACTCCGGAAGGCATAAGCGATCTTCGCGAAGCCGGAGGGTGTAGTGAATGGCGCGATATCGCGCCCCTTCGTTCTCCAGGTTGGGATGGTGAATCTTTGTCGAGTTCTGCTCGATCTCGAAATTTTCATGGATGAGTGGGAAGTTCACGAAGCGGTTCACGTCGTTATTGGTGTAGAAAATGAGCCGGACCCCAGCGAGATCGCGACGATCACGTTCAAGCATCTGTGTGTCTATTTTGCCGTCCTCCAATAGACGGCGCCGAAGGCTTTCGATGCCTTTTGCACGACACTGAACTGACTGAGGCCGCGGCGGGCTTTCGGCAGCGAGCAACGCCTTCTCCAAGATAGCCTGGACCGTTTCAGCGAAGGCTTTGTAAGTCGAAAATATTTCGTTTCGTACTCGTTAAAGTTCATTGGACGCCTGTCTCGCGTTGAAGTTCATGCAGTCCGTCGACGTACCAAACCGAATCAACGAAGAAAGACTCATGGTGGTTTGCGATTGTAGCCTTTTGTATGTCAGCAATGCATCGTCAGCGATTCGTGTTGATCTAGGAATCCCCGCAACAGGTCCGGATGGAATTTTGTGAAGACGTGGCGTATCTACTCAAGGGACGTCGGTGGCATCCGACGTAAAGACTGACAGCAGGAAAGAACGGCAAGGTCACAATGATATTCCATGCCGGCGGCCGTGACGAAATTGCGGCCTGGGTTCTGTCCTGGGGATCTCGGGCAAAAGTCGTCGGCCCTCAGACGTTGGTGCATGCCGTAACCAAAGAACTCACGACAGCCTTGAAGCAGTATCGACCGCGACGACAGTAAGCCGCGAATCCTTCTCGAATTATTCGCCTCATCGTACTGTGGGTGCCGCTTTCCGGGATGCGCTCGCCATTGACAATCTCTCGACGGGTTTGTTAGCGTTTAAATTCTTTTAGTTTGATGCCGAGTTGCGGGGTTCTCCATGCAGGTGAAAATCAACGGGAAATCTGAAGAAGTCCAAGGACCGACCGTGTTGGACCTTTTGAAAGCAAAGAGTATCGATCCGCATATGGTTGCGGTGGAATTGAATTCCGCGATGGTGGAACGCGATCAGCTCGGTGCGACGAAGATCAAGGACGGCGATGCGCTGGAATTTCTCTTCTACATGGGAGGCGGCCGCTGATGCAGGCGCATACACAGATTACAGAGCTGATCGGTCGCACGCCGCTCGTCCGATTAAATCAGCTTTCCCCTGAAGGCGGCGCGACGATCTACGCCAAAGTGGAATCTTTCAATCCCGGTGGCAGCGTCAAGGACCGCATCTGCTTGAACATGATCAACGAGGCGGAGCGCCAAGGCAAACTGAAGCCAGGCGGCACCATTGTCGAGCCGACCAGTGGGAACACCGGGATTGGCCTCGCGTTGATTGCGGCGGTGCGCGGGTACAAGCTCGTTCTCGTCATGCCGGAAAGCATGAGCATGGAACGGGCGAGTTTGCTATCGTCCTACGGCGCGCAGTTGGTCTTGACGGCCGCGTGGGAAGGGATGAAAGGGTCCATCAAGGAGGCGGAAACAATCGTCGCGCAGAATCCGTCATACTTTATGCCGGACCAATTTTCCAATCCCGCGAATCCGGCGATGCATCGCCAGACGACTGCGCCGGAAATTTGGGAGGCGCTCGACGGTCGCATCGATGCCTTTGTGGCGGCAGTCGGTACCGGCGGAACCATTACCGGATGCGGTGAGGTCTTCAAACAGCGAACCATACAGATTAGGATCGTCGCGGTGGAGCCATCCGGCTCCCCGGTGCTGTCGGGCGGCGATCCGGGTCCGCACAAGATTCAAGGGATCGGCGCCGGGTTCGTGCCGAAAGTGCTCAACCGCTCCATTCTCGACGGCGTGATCACCGTCACCGACGATCAGGCCTATCAGACGGCCAAATTGCTGGCAAAGCGAGAAGGATTGTTAGTCGGCATCTCATCCGGCGCCAACGTCTTCGCGGCGCAGAAGGTTGCTCAGGAGCTCGGAGCCGGCAAAAATGTGGTGACCATTCTCTGCGACACGGGCGAGCGGTATATTAGCATTGAGAAATATTTTAATATTTGAAGCGTTGAACGTTTAGTCGGTTTAGTCCGTTAACTGAAATAACAGACTCAACCGACCTAACGGACGCAACAGACCTAACTTAGCAGCTATGGAATTTACTGAAGAGCAGATATCCCGCTACAGCCGGCACATCTTGCTGCCCGAAGTTGGCGGGAAAGGGCAAAAGAAGATTGCCCAGGCGAAGATTCTGCTCGTCGGCGCCGGGGGTCTCGGCTCTCCTGCAGCCCTTTATTTGGCGGCCGCCGGCGTCGGCACCATCGGATTGATCGACAGCGATGTGGTGGATCTCTCGAATCTTCAGCGGCAGGTGCTCCATCACACGGCCGACGTCGGTCGATCGAAGGTCCTGTCGGGGAGAGAGAAAATTCAGGCGCTGAATCCCGATGTCACGGTCGTCATGCATGAGGAGCGCCTGACCGCGAAGAATGCGCTCAAAATCGTCGGCGACTATGATGTGATCATCGATGGCGTCGATAATTTCCCGGCAAAA
>DATEPO010000188.1:0-2692 GCA_035273145.1 Nitrospiraceae bacterium | reverse complement strand
CGGCGTCGGTGGAATGAGTCCGTCATGGGTGGCCTTTGAAACGTACACGGGGGAGTCGACGCTCGGAAATCTGACGAACCAGCCATTTACAGTCGGGATCGCGAATGGCACCATCGGGGGAGGGACAATCACCGGCGGTGGAGGTGGTGGTGAAGGTGGTGGGGGCACAGTTCCAGAGCCGGCTTCTGTCGTGCTCCTTGCTTCCGGTCTTGCCGGTCTAGCTGCTTGGAAACTGAAAAGGAAGGATTAATAGTCTCAAGGTCGATAAGTGAAGCAAGAGCCGCTTGAGGAATCTCAAGCGGCTCTTGTCATTTCTAGTAACCCACGAATTCGAATAGTCCGTAGACACGTCGTTACTCATTTACCCGGTTGCCATTCTTCAGTTGAATTGGTCGAACGTATCGACCTGCTTCAGACTCCAATTCAACGCCTCCTTCAATTTTTGCACCTGCTCGGTATTTCTTCCCTGTCCGTCGATGCCTGATGTTTGCAGCGTTCGATACTGCGCATAGATCGGTTCATAGGATCGCTTATCCGGTAGTTTGCCGAGCGCCCATGCCGCTTCCGTTTTGACGGCGAGATTGTCACTCTTCAATGCCTCGAGCAGGGGCGGGATGATTGAGAAGTCTCCGTGCAGAGCCCCGACTTGACCAAGCCCCTTTGCGGCTGCCGCTTGGAGCTCCGGCTTGCCGGTCTGTAACACCGAGACCAGCGCTGAAATGCTGTCCTTTTGGCCAATGTTGCCCAAGGCCTGTGCCGCCGCTTTCGCAATCGTGATGTCCGGATCTTTTAGGGCGATGAGAAGACGCGGGACGGCTTCTGTCGCGAACATCTCCCCGAGTTGCGCGATAATTTTTGTCTTGAGTGCGGGGCTGACTGCCGGCTCGTCAAGACGCTTCAATAACCGGTCCACCTGTCCCCATTCGGCGGCTAACAGAATGGGAAAGTGGTAGTCCTCCAGGCGCTCGATGAGTTTATTCAACGCGAACGCACTGGGATTATCGACGTGTGCCTCGGTTGCCGCTTGGCGCGCATCCAGAAACTCTGTTCGCACTTCTTTATGCCAGCCGAGCTTCTTGCCATCCAACAGATAGAGTAATTGACACGCCGGACCTTTCCACACGCGAGAGGGAGAGTCGGGGACGTCCGCATCGCCGCCGGATGATGCCGTCCCTTCCCAGGTTTTGTGCTGCTCGCACTTCACTCGCAGCACGACATCATGCGGCTGGGCCGGATCGGTCACAACGGTATAACCAAGGACCTGCATCCGACGGACAATCGTATCGGTGAGCGGACCAGAATCTGTGGCGCCTTGGTCGGTAATAGCTACGGCCTCCACCAAGACACGCTGTATCTTTCCAAGTCTCTCTTTTTGCGCCGCCGTGAGCGTATCGCGGCGTGCCTCGCTGTCTGTCGCCCCGAATACCACCAGAGCCAGAACCATGAGATATCGTCCAAGTGACATCATGAGTGCCTCCGAATGGAAGGTAGGAAAATAAGGATGAACGTGATCAATGCAATCGGCGCGATTAGCCCGTCAGATTGACTCTACCGAAGCTTCTCAGCCATTCGCAAGGGGATGGCCGATGATCTGCTGGAATCTCGTTGCACAGGAGCCAATGGAGAGTTGAAGGTGTTACGGCCTGCCGCTATAATCGCCGCCATGATAGTGGATCAGCCGATCGCGTTTATCGGCGCCGGAAGCATGACGGAGGCGCTTGTCGCCGGAATGCTGACTGCCGGCGTGACCGGTGCGCAGCATCTGTATGCCACTGATATCCTTCCCGGACGTCGTGACTACATGGCCACTCGCTATGGCATTCATGTGAGTGAGGCAAATCGAGCAGCCGCCGACTGGGGGCAGATTCTCATCCTATCGGTAGAGCCTCAAGACTTAGATGGCGTACTCGACGAAATCAAGCCATGCCTACGACACGATTGCGTGATCATATCAGTGGCCGCTGGATATCCCATCGCGAGAGTGACTGCGCGCCTGACATCGGATCGGCCCATCGTTCGCGCGATGCCGAACACGCCGTCGAGCATTTTGGCCGGCGTGACGGCTCTCACGTTTGGCGCAGCCGTGTCGGATCTTCATCGAACGGTCGCAAGGATCATCTTTGAAGCCGTGGGTAAAGTCGTGGTCGTGGACGAAACGCTCATGGATGCCGTGACGGGGCTCAGCGGAAGCGGTCCGGCCTATATCTATGTCATGATCGAAGCGCTGGCTGACGGAGGCGTCAGCATGGGACTTCCGCGTCAGGTGGCTGAAATGCTCGCGGCCCAGACCGTGCTCGGCTCAGCCCGTATGTTGTTGGAAAGCGGGGAACACCCCGGACGCTTGAAGGACCGTATCACCTCACCGGCCGGCACGACCATTGCCGGGATCGAGCAGTTAGAAGCCAGGCAGTTCCGAGCCACACTGATGTCGGCAGTCGAAGCGGCGACGATCCGGTCACGGGAACTCGGATTATCCTCGTAACAAGACGGTTGCCCTCATGCGACCAATGCCGTAGACTGCCCGTCAGCATTTCTACCTTCACACCAATGCCGTTAACCAAGGAGCCGTCGTGGTTTACTGGGTCAAAGTCGTCTTTGCCGATAATCAGGAACTGCTGATCAAGGATGCCATCCGCCATACCATCAGCGATGACATGGAAGTCCTGGAAGTCGACACCGCGAAAGAAGTGAC
>DATEPO010000187.1:0-5274 GCA_035273145.1 Nitrospiraceae bacterium | reverse complement strand
CTGTCCGTACAGGCGCACGGCCACGGGCGAAGCGGGACGCAGGCATTGACGCTCGCATTGGAAGGCCTGTCCCACGTGAAGGCCATGCCTTAATTCCGGCGTTCCTAAACACCATCCGCATCCGACAATTCCTTCCAATGTCGATTGTTTCTTCGACTGCTTCGATTGATCGAGGCCGGCTCCGATGTTATAGTCGCTCGCCATGGGAATCGATAGCTCTACCAAAGCTCTGCTGATCGCTGTGACCGATGATGCTGCGGCCGCGGTCTATTCGATCAACCGGCTCAAGCCGGAGTTGTTGTGCTTCTTCGTGCCGGAATCGGTGAAGGCGCTGATCGAAACAGCGGTCCAACCGCACATCATCCAAATGCCGAGGCGATGGGATTGGGTGGTGACGACGGACGCGGCGAGGCTGATGTCCTCCTACCAGGCGCTGGCGCGGGCGCTGCCCGAGTTGCTCCAGACCTGGGACGTGAAGAGCGGCGAATTAGTGATGGATCTCAGCGGCGCGACACCGGCGATGACAGGCGCCATGACACTGGCGGCCACGCCTTATTGCTCCCGTGTCATCACGATCAGCCCATACGCGAATGAAGTGCCGACTGATGACGAACGAATTGCGCTCGATGGCCACGAGCGACTGTGGATTCAGGGCAATCTATGGGATGAAGCCGCGACGTCGGCGCGCCGTGATGGATGCGAGCTGTTCAACCGGGGCGCATTCACCCCTTCTGCCATGCTCTTTCGCCAACTTGAATCACGCGTGAGCGGGGGACAAAAGCCTCTCTATCGGGCGCTCGCCGACCTGGCCGAAGGCTATGGACTTTGGGAGCGGTTTCAACACCGCTCCGCGTGGGACAAATTGAAGACGTCGCTGAAGGCTTTGGAAATGGCGTCGATTTGGGGCGGTCCACCGGAGCTCAAGACCCTGCTGCCTGTCGTCAAGCACAATCTCGGCTTTCTGGAAAAGATCATTCTCGATCCGGGCGACGTGAAAGAAGGCGTAGCGTACGATCTCTTGGCGCATGCCAAACGGAGAGCGGACGCGGATCATCACACTGAAGCGGCCATCATCAGTGTGTTGCGCGGGTTGGAAGCCCTTGCCCAATATCGCCTGTGGAAACACCACCGCATCAAAAGTTGGGATGTGCAGCCGGAGCAATTGCCGCAGGCGCTTCAGGAAAATTGCCGGGCCTGTTGGCTCGATGACATCGACGGGAAATATCGATTGCCGCTGCTCAGCCAATTTCGCGCGTTGGCCGGCCTTGGCGACCCCATGGGGCAGGCCTATCTCGCGCAATGGACCAAGATGAAACCGTTACTGGACGCGGCAAACCATGCGGTCCTCGGCCATGGGTTCGAGCCGATCAAGGCTGAGCGGTTCCACCAATTGTACGAGATCATCGTGAAGATTGCCGCCATCAACGAGGGCTCGCTGCCGAAGTTTCCCGTGTTGGCCCTGTGAGCGCCGGCAGTATGACTCTCCCGGCTCGACTCACATGCAAATCCTGATCGACGCCAGAGCCCACGTCCTGCGCTGCAATGAATGGAAATCGAAATTCACTATGAGGACACGGATTGCGGCGGGGTGGTGTACTATGCCAACTATCTCAAATATTTCGAGCGTGCCCGGACTCACTATTTGAGAGATCGACACATCGAAGTCGTAGATTTATTACAGGACGGAACGCAGTTTATGGTGACTCATGCCGAGGTGCACTATCGGTTTCCTGCACGATATGGGCAGGTGCTGACGATCGAGACACACGTGACACATCGCAGCAAGGCCACATTGACGTTTTCGCATACGATTCGTGAGCGGACAGGCCGACAAATCGTCGTTGAAGGGTCTGCCACGCTGGCGGCCGTGAATCTCGATGGGAAACTCAAACGATTGCCGCAGCCGTTACGGGATATGCCCGAACAGCCTCTGACGGCCCCTCCTGATTCACCTTTACCGTCGGCGTCCCGCTCTCTTGTGCGCGGTCGCGGCAACCAGTCGGAATAGGACTATGGACAAATTAGGGACATGGCTTGCGATCTCTGCAGTGGCGGTGGGGTTCGTCGTCCTCGCGTGGCTCTTGTTCGCCGACAATCCGAAAGACAACAAGAAAAAGAAGATGAAAAAATAGAGGCTCGCGATCAGCGCAGAGCGCGAAGAAAGATGCCAAGCCGGAAAGCGGCTAAGCGCGACTACGATTGTGTGCCGGTGTGCTGCTTTTGAAAGATGTCCGGGTAGTGCTCGATTCCGCATTCCGGGCAGAGGCCGTGGCTGAAGTCGGCTTGAGAGTTCGCCGCAATATATACTTCGATCTGCTTCCAATAGCCCTTATCATCTCGAATCTTTTTGCAATACGAACAGATCGGCAAGAGTCCCCGCAGGGCTTTCACTTCTTCCTCAACGCGCTTTCTCGTCAACGACAAGGCCACCGTCAGCCAGACCACGATGATCGTGATACCACGGTCGGCAACACCGAACCACAGCAAGCCGGGAGGGGACAGGAAGAAACCGGCGACAGCACACACTGTGCAAGTTGCCGCCACGAGCACCACCAATGATGCCTCATGCCGGTTCGACCACAGCGCAATCCAGGCGACGGGTGTGACATACAACAAACCGTCCGCGACACCTTTCGGAATGAGGAGATCGAGAATGAAGACGCCAATCGCGACGCATAGAATAGGAGCGAGCTTCAATGCCGCCGCGACGCGATCTGACTGACCGGCTGTGTCCGGGGCTTGATCGGCAACTTGTCCGAATCCTTGCCTGAGGCGTGTAATAGCGTCCACAAATGCCCTTTCAGCAATCAGCGGAAAAATTGCGCAGTCAACCCATAAAATAGTATAGAGGAGTATTTGCCGTACGGCTATCAGACAAATTCCTACGCATTCATCAGCGAGTAGTCCCTAGATCGTTTTTTAACAAGTCGGTCACGTTGTGATAATCGACGAACACTTCCGCCACCGTCCGACCATAGATATCGGTTGTTTTCCGAATCATCGTGACGTGCCCTTGATGGAGAAGCTGATCAAGGCGTTGTGTGGCTTCCAACCCACCGACATCGGCACGCTCAACGGCATTGAACCCTTGAATGCGAATGTGTTCTGAGCCATAGACGAAGGTATCGCCATCGAGAAGATGGATTCGCGCGGGATCTAAAACTTGTTCCCCCTGAGCCCGAAGAGCACGGGCATTATTACGCGCTCGGCTTCGGCGTATGGACGGTTGTGAATCTGATTGGCGGAGTGTATGCACGCCATGAATCGACCGTGTGCTAAGGCGGGAGAATGTCGTGCGCGGGTCCTTTGGCACTGCGGCGGTCATGCGAGATCCCGATTTTGCCTCGTATTTCTTGGAAGTGCTTTTTGTTGCCAGCGCCGGATGCGGAACACCCACGAGCAGTCCGCAGAGCAAGAGGACGAATCCAGCCCAGATTCCATTTCGCATTCTCTTTTTCATGTTCTGTGACTCCATCGGTCTGTGTCCACTAATGCGAATGGCTCTGTGCAAGACGCATGCGCAACGAGTTGACAAAGCAAAAATGCGCGTGCTGAAATGGCTTCAATCGTTTTACGAAGGAGCATCATTTATGGATATGTTTGGACGGGTCGGGCTGGTGGAGGTTCCTATTCTCATCGCGCCGGATCAGAAAGCCTGGTTGGATCGCATGATTACTGAAGGAAAAATCGCGATTCCGCCTGGCGGGACATTAGAACGAGGTTCGCTCTACTCCATGTTCATCCGCATGCTGTTGCATAACGCTATGGAAGAGCAGAAGCGCCAAGAGGCGATAGACGCGGAGGATGAGGACGACGAGTAGGAAGATGAGCGTATCTCAACGTACGTAGGCGTATCCGTGTAGATACTCGTAGCTAGAGCGCGCGAAATACCGTATAGGCGCTCGCAAGCGTCTGCGTGAGGTCGCGCGATGTATGGGCGGTAGATAGAAAAGCCGCTTCGAACTGCGAGGGAGCGAAGTAGACGCCCTTGCCCAGCATGCGATGAAAGAACTTGGCGTATCGTTGCGTATCGGATTGCTTCGCCGTCGCGTAATCGACCACCGGTTCTTTGGTAAAGAAAGCGCCCATCATGGACCCGACCCGTGTTTGTGCCAATGGGACGCCGGCTTTTTTGGCGGCCTCGCCAAGGCCATCGGTCAATGCACGCGCTCGCTCGTCTAACTTTTGATAAACGCCGGGGGTCTGAAGCTGCTTCAGCATCGCAATGCCGGACGTGACCGCTAAGGGATTCCCGGATAGCGTTCCGGCTTGATAGACGGGACCGGCCGGCGCGACCTGCTGCATCAGTTCTCGTGTTCCTCCATAGGCTCCGACCGGCAATCCCCCGCCGATGATCTTCCCGAGACAGGTCAAGTCTGGCGTGATGCCGTAGAGCGCCTGTGCGCCGCCGTAGCTTACTCGAAAGCCGGTAATCACTTCATCGAAAATCAGCACGATGCCATGCTTGCGGGTGAGCGTCCGCAGCATCGGAAGAAACTCGTCGTGCGGCGGAACGACCCCCATGTTGCCGGCCACGGGTTCGACGATGACGCAGGCCAGCTCCTCTGCATGAGCCTCGATCAATTTCTGCACGGCGGTTATATCGTTGTATGGGGCCGTCAACGTATGCCGGGTGAAATCGGCCGGAACCCCCGGCGAATCGGGCAACCCCAGTGTCGCCACACCGGACCCGGCCTTCGCCAAAAGATAATCGGCATGGCCGTGATAACACCCTTCAAATTTCAACACGCCGTCCCGCTTCGTGTGCGCGCGGGCCACGCGAACGGCACTCATGATCGCCTCGGTGCCCGAATTGACTAACCGCACTTGCTGCATCGAGGGCACGGCCTCCCCGATCATCTGCGCCAGGCGGACTTCCAATTCGGTCGGCGCGCCATAGCTGGTTCCGTTGGCCGCGGCTCGGGTAATTGCTTGGATGATAGACCCCGGCGCATGGCCGAGGATCATCGGCCCCCACGACAAAACGTAATCGATAAAACTGTTCCCATCCACATCGTACAGACGTGCACCCTTTGCCCGCTTGATGAAGAGCGGATGCCCGCCGACCGACCGAAACGCGCGAACCGGACTATTGACCCCGCCGGGAATTATCCGTTGCGCCGCGGCGAAAAGCTTCTTGGAGGTAGTCGTCTTCATAAAAAGCGCGCCACGGTATCATGGGATCGCTAAACCGGTCAAGGCGATGAGTATTGTGTTGGGGGTCTGGAATGGTGGATGCCGGGCAGGCTGGGGCTGGTGTGAAGCACCAGCCCC
>DATEPO010000186.1:0-4290 GCA_035273145.1 Nitrospiraceae bacterium | reverse complement strand
CGGCTTCGCTCGCACGGTTCGGAACTTGGCGAGCAGCGTCGCGGAGTCGAGAGGGACACTATGCGTCATAGCTTCAAGCGGTGATGACTTCAAGATTCAGGCTTCGCCGATGCGATGCGGCCTGAGCTTCAACCGTTCGAGAATGCCGATCGGCACATTTTTGATGGTTAGTGATGGCAGGTGACCTCCCTTTGCACGAGTTATTGTTTTCCTTCATCTCCTGCTTGCTGTCACGCCTCCTCCTCTATATACTCCGCACGCATGCTTGATTCCCGTCCCGAATACCCGCCGCCAGATCTGCTTCATCAGCTTCGTCATCGATTTGGATTCGAGAGCTTTCGTCATGGCCAGCGTGAGGTCATGGAAGCGGTGTTGGCCAGGCGAGACGTGCTCGCCGTGATGCCGACCGGCCAGGGGAAATCCCTGTGCTTCCAACTTCCCGCGACCTTGACGTCCGGCCTTACCGTCGTGATCTCGCCGCTTATTGCGCTGATGAAGGATCAAGTCGATGCGCTCCGGACACGAGGGATCACAGCGTCCGCTTATCATTCCGGCCAGTCCCAGCAGGAACGGGATCGCGTGCTCCAAGACATGCGGCTCGGAAAACTGCGATTGCTGTATCTCGCTCCTGAACGCATGCAGCACGACTGGTTTATCAGACAAGTACGACTGGTCGGACCCTCCTTGCTCGTGGTCGATGAAGCGCACTGCATCTCTCATTGGGGGCACGATTTTCGGCCGGATTATTTACGACTCGGGGAACTGCGCCGCCAATTAGATTCACCGCCATGCTTGGCACTGACGGCCACAGCCACCGCACGGGTTCAGCAAGATATTCATGACAAGCTCGAATTCCGGAAGCCGTTGACGGTAATCACCGGCTTTCGTCGCCCGAATCTTCGATTTGCCGTCGAGATCTGTTCGGGCAAAACGGAAAAGCTCAGGATCCTCGAATCCCTATTGAAGGAGACGCCCACCGGCAGCAAGATCGTCTATTGCTCGACTCGGCGCCATGTGGAGGAACTGGCGCAGTCGCTTGGAAAGCGGCATTCCGGTGTCGGCTACTATCATGCCGGTCTGGCGGATGACTTACGCGTGTCTATTCATGAACGATTTGTGAACGACGACATACGAATATTGGTGGCCACCAATGCGTTCGGTATGGGCATCGATAAGCCCGATGTCAGATTGGTCGTGCATCACGATGTGCCGGGCAGCCTCGAAGCGTATTATCAAGAAGCGGGGCGCGCAGGTCGAGATGGCGGTCATGCGCAATGCGTGCTCCTCTTTCAGCAAAGCGATGTGGCGACGCAGGAGTTCTTTATTCAAAAATTAGGGGAAGGCGTCTCACCTTCTGGAACCGCCGTCTCGGAGCGCCAAGATGCCTCTCGCGAGCTGCTTCGTCGTATGGTGTCCTATGCCTACTCCCAGACCTGTCGGCAACTCACCTTCTTGAATTACTTTGGCGACGTGGAAGAAACGACGCTGGGACCGTGTGGTCACTGCGATCTCTGCTCCTCGCCGCCCGTCGTCACTGAAGCGGATCATGAGCTTCTTCACCAGGCCCGCACGGTGTTGGCGACGGTCGAGAGATTTCAAGGCCGTTTTGGGGCGACACGAGTGACGGATGTGCTCTATGGCAGCACAGGCAAGGCCGTGCTCGATTTGCGCTTGCATACGGCAGAATCCTTTGGACGATTGCGGGCGATCGGTCGAACAGGCATTGCGCGCCTGATTCGCCGCCTCGCGTCCTCGGGCCACATCGTCTTCGATGGTCTTGAATTCCCGGTTGTGACGTTAAGCGCCAAAGGTATGGCTGTTCTCAAGGGGACGGATCCGTTAGTGTGGGAGCAGGCCGATGGGAACGGCGGGGAGGATAAACTTCCTAAGGCAACCGAGAAGCCATCCCGTTCGGCGCCGCTTCATGACGGCCATCCGGATCGCGATCTATTTGACCGGCTTCGCGCCCTCAGAGCCAGGATGGCTTCCGAAGAAGGCGTCGCTCCTTTTATGGTCTTCCACGATAAGACACTGCGCAACATTGCGAATAGACGTCCTTCCTCGATCAGTTCTCTTGAAGAGGTTCCCGGCATCGGACCGGCAAAATTAGAGCGCTATGGAAGGCAGGTGTTGCAGGTGGTAAATGAGGAGGAGGGGCGAGCAAGCTAACCTAGTGCTCGCGCAGCGCGCACGCTCAGAATGTGCTCGCTGGACGCGCGCAGTAACGGTTAGCTTGCTCGCCCTCTTTATCGATAGAGGGTACCACCTGCAATGGAGAGAGAAAGTAAAGAAGATTAGTGATCCAGCGGTCCCGCTTTACAGAATTGTTCCTTCAGCCCATCGTACGTCTGCACGACCGGAAATTGTGGAAATTGTTTCGCGACGTGTTCCGGCGGGCGGAAGAAGACGCCAGCATCGGCGGCTCCCAGCATGGAGGTATCGTTGTAGGCATCGCCGGTGGCGAGCACGCGAAACTGCAAACCTTTGAGGGCCAGCACAGAGGCTCGCTTTTGATCGGGCTGGCGTAGATGGTAATCGACGATACGGCCTGTTGCCTCTACTTCTAATCGATTGCAGAAAATCGTGGGATAGCCAAGTTGCCGCATTAACGGCAAGGCAAATTCCGAGAACGTGTCCGAGACGATGATGACTTGGCACCGTTCGCGCAACCAACTGAGAAATTCCGCTGCCCCGTCCAGCGGCCGCATCCCCGCGATGACCGACTGTATGTCGGGCAGGCCCAACTTGTGGTGATCCAAGATGCCGAGGCGTCGCTTCATGAGTGCCCCGTAGTCTGGCACTTCACGGGTTGTCAGGCGCAGATCGGCAATCCCTGTCTTCTCGGCGACATTGATCCAAATTTCTGGAACGAGGACGCCTTCCAAATCCAGGCATGCGAGCACCGGCTGTATCATTGGATCTCCCCATTGAAGCAGGATGTTGAAAAAAACCTCCAGCTTGTTCTCGCATCGCTCACAGGCTCAACGTACTGCCGAGAGTACGCTTCGCCTCATCGCTCGCTGCGGCCGCGCTGGAAGGCCTTTTTGAATAGACCGGCATGATAGCCCAAATTGGGTTCATGGACAATCTCTCGTTCTTGGGTCGCTGGAATCGTGTCCGGGGCTTTCTGTTTTCCTAACAATAGGGAATTCCATTTGACATGTTGGCGTCTAACCAGTATGTACTCGGGCAATGTCCATATAATGTCCATATATGGACAGACGTGTACATGCGGCGCTGCAGCGTCGCCCATATCCATCATAAGGAGGGGAGTGCATGAACGATTTGGTGTGTGAACTGGATCATAACGCCTCAAAGATTACCTTGGGGGATCTGCTCGTCTTTATCGATTGGATGCATCGGGCGGATGCCGCATTGGAAAAGGGAGAATCGCTGCCTCCGCAACCTGACGTGGATTCGGAAAAGGTCAATACGTGGGTGCTGTTGATCCAGAAAGTCGAGGAGCGCCATCGCCGCATGGAAGAAAAACGAGTAGCGTTGGAAGCGAATCTCATGGCCCAAGAGGCGCAGCTCAGCCAATTGGTCGCCCAGCTTCATCAGAATGTCGCGTCACTGTACGATACGTTGGGCTTGGAGGATAAAGCCTGTCAGCTTAGAAAAAAGGCTGAAACAGTTCAATCCGCGTAGCCTGTGAATCGGATGGGGCGGGATCGGTTTCGGACGAGGCCGGCGGGCGCAATCAGTTTCACATTCTCCGACTTCTCCGGGTGGGGTTCCGGCAGAAGGTGGAGAGCAAGCGATACGGAGCGCCATGATAAGCCGATGAGCCGGTCCGCCGGGCGGCGCGCGGGGTTATGTCCCTGGCGCCGCTCCGCCCGCCTCGCGGTTTGCGAATTCCTGTTCAAGCAGCCGCCATACCTTCTCCAGCATCTGTTCCAACAACTGCGTGCCTCGCCACACACCTTGTCCCTCTCCTGCATGCTTCTCTGCCCAGTTCAGCGCCAGAGGAAGCGGGATCAGGGTGGGCGGCGTGCTCGTCAATTCAGACCACAGCAGAGCCAGGACGGTGCCGACACGCACCGGCGCCGGAAGCGATCGAACAGGATTATTGATAAGATCGTTACAGAGGTCGGCCGGTGTGGTGACCAGCAGTTCCCGACAGGCAGCCGGCCGGTCTTCATAGATCGAGCAATGCTCCTCTTCCAAAAAAGGGCACGCCATCCTGAGCGCGTAGTACGCTCGATTCATGGGCTCCATGTCTTCGTCGCGGAGGGGTGTGTCTGCCTCCGCGAGGGCCATCAAACGCGCCAGTAGACCGGCTTGCTCCAG
>DATEPO010000185.1:0-15635 GCA_035273145.1 Nitrospiraceae bacterium | reverse complement strand
TTAGCTTCATTGTGCTACAGCTTGGCATCAAGCGCGTTCGTTTTTCTCCTCCCCGTGTTTGCCGAGAAGGTATTACACGTGGGGGCGATGATGCTCGGGTGGCTCTGGTCTGCCTATGGCGCCGGAATGGTTGCCGTATCGATTACGCTGGCGTGCAGCCAACAGCATCGTGCGGGTACACGCCTGCTCTTCATTGCAGGGGCCATGGTGGTTGGCGGCGTGGCGAGTTTCATCCTGGCAGGAACAGCTCAACCCATATTATCCATCGTCCTTGTCGCCCTGATCGGCGCCGGACTGGCCTCCTTCACTCCCATCGTCTGGGGCATGCTCCAGGAAATGGCGCCGGAGAAGCTGAGAGGCCGGATTTTTTCCATCTTCAATACCGGCGCCATGTCGGCCAGCATGATCGGCATGGTCGGCTTTGGATGGACCACCGATCGACTGGGCCCACAAATCAGCCTGTTCGGCATGGCCGCGGTCTTTTGGCTGACGGCGGCAGCATCACTGGCGCTATGGAAATTTGCCGATATGAGCCAGGTGAAATCGGGGGCAGATCAGCAAGGTCAACGCGTGGCTTGCTGAAGTAGTCGGCCCTCGCCTCGTGATGTGGCGGTCCCTTGCCTACGAGGACCAATCGTGGTCTCTAGACTCCTCACTCCAACGGAATGCGACCTTTGTTGTGGGCCAGCCAGGTTTCGAAATTCTGCAGCGCCGGATTGAGGGATCGTGAGACATCGAGTTTGCGCGCCCCGCAAAAAATAGGCTCGAAGTCGCGCTTGAACTGAAACATATTGCCCAAGTCATCCGCGCCTGGGAATCCGAAGTTGCGATAGGCATCGGGCGTCACGGCGTTGTAGCGCACCTCTCGGTCCAGCGCTTTTGTGAGCGCGGCCGCCATCTGGGCGCCCGTCAGATGCTCCCCGGCGATGCCGACGGTCCGTCCGAAAAACTCTTTGCCTTTTTTAAAAATGCCGAACGCGCACTTGCCGATGTCCTCGGCCGCAATGCCCGGAAGCTTCTTGTCTCCCATCGGCAAGGTCAAGGCCAACTTGCCGTCCTGTCCTTTTTTCGGGCCCATGCCGAAATAAATGAAATTGTCCCAATAAAACGAGGTCAGCAAAAACGTGGTGGACAACCCCAGATCGTTGAACACGCGGTTGGCTTCGCCTTTCGCGTCGAAATGCGGCACCTTATATTTCCCCATGAGCGTGGGCATGCGGTTGTCACTGAGGGGCACCCATTGACGGGTGTCTTCGAGCGTAGACCAAATCACATGTTTCATGTCGGCATGCTTGGCCGCCTCCGCCATACCTTTGGCCTCGGCATATTCTTTCTCCGGTGAGAAGTGCGCCCAAAAAAATGTGACGCAGAAGGCGCCGTAGGCGCCGGCAAAGGCTCGCTTCACACTGTCCACATCGTGAATATCCGCGGCTACCACTTCGGCGCCGAGCGCGGCCAACTCTTTAGCCTTGTCCGAGTTCACATCTCGGGTCAACGCGCGTGCGGTAAAGCCGCCGCTCGTCTCGCTCATGATCGCGCGAACCAAGCCGCCTCCCTGCAAGCCCGTGGCTCCGACGACCGCGATGATCTTCTTGTCAGCCATGGTCAAAATCCCCCATATCCATGTCCACATGCCTAGCGAGGCACATCGATCGATCCCGACGGTCGATATCAGCCAGCATAAGATGCTAGAAGCTACCATATTCGTGCGTCGTGAAACAGCTATGGCGAATATGGAGATCAGACCGCACAACGTTGGCTCAGCCCGTCATGAGCCTGGCTCTGGTTATTGAGCCGCAGCGCAAGGGATAATGAAGAACAGTCGTATTTCTGGTCGGGACGACAGTGGGAGCAGAGATCGCTATGGCGCAATTTCCCCATGAACAAAGTGCCGGCGGTGAATACCAGCGGCAACAGGACGCGTTTAGCGATTGGATCACGGAAGATGGACATTCCGGATACCCGGCGGCCAAAGGCCGTTACCATCTCTATGTATCCTTGGCGTGTCCCTGGGCGCACCGCACGATTATTGTTCGAAAACTAAAGAAGCTGGAAGATGTGATCGGAATGACGGTCGTGGACCCGCTTCGCGATGACCGAGGATGGGCGTTTCGGGATGGGCCGGGGCATTCGGCCGATCCCATCAATGGATTCAAGTTTCTGAGCGAGGCCTATCTGGCGACCGATCCGAACTATCGGCGCCGGGTCACCGTGCCGGTGCTGTGGGACACAGAGGCGAAGCGTATCCTCAGTAATTCAGATGACGACATCATGCGGATGTTCAATTGCGAATTCGACCGGTTGACTGAGAGCAGCATCGACTTGTATCCGGAAGATCTGCGGGATGAGATCGACACACTGAATACGTTCGTCTACGAGAACGTCAACAATGGGGTCTATCGAGCCGGATTTGCCACAGCTCAACAAGCTTACGAGCGAGCCGTCCGGCGCCTGTTCGAGGCGCTCGATCTTCTGGACACACGGCTCGCGCAGCAGCGCTACCTGTTCGGCTCGCGGATAGTCGAGACAGACTGGCGCTTGTTCGTCACGCTCGTCCGCTTCGACGTCGTCTATCACGGACACTTCAAATGCAACATCCGCCGCATCGCTGATTATCCAAATCTGTTCGGTTACCTCAAGGACCTCTACCAATACGATGGCATTGCGGACACTGTAAATTTCAATCACATCAAGCGCCATTACTACATGACGCATGATGAAATTAATCCCACCCGCATCGTGCCGCTTGGGCCCGCTCAGGACTTACGCAGTCCCCACGACCGCAAACGCCTGCTGTAACGAAACCCGCGCTCAGCACGGTAATACCGGCCGGGTTTGACAGTAACCAAGTATAATGAGCCATTATCAATCGACGCTCGGACAAAAATACCTGGACTCCTACTGTGGTCTTGAGCTTGAGGCTGTGCGTTCACTTGACAACCTGCAATAGCTATAACACTTCACCGATAATGCAGGAATACAAGGATCTTCTCTAAGGGCATGGGCCAGAGTATCCTCAAGGGGAAAGAGCTGAACAAATCCTACGACTATTGAAGGTTGATTCAGATGAATGCATATTCGGTCTTTCGTCAAGTTTTTGTAGAATCGAGCTCGCTGAACGATTTCACCTTCTAAATCCACCTAACTGTCACCAAACTGTGGCAGAACTATGTCGACCTATCGTGTTTAATATTCCCTACCCCCTTCTGCTTCCTCTGTAAGTGATTGAGAAACGAAACATGAAATACAATCATGCCATATGTAAATAGGGGGCAACTCCGAAATTGAGAGGCTTCCTCTCCTATTCTGCTGCCACGCGGGGAGAACCATGGTGATATATGTAGTAGACGCGACTACATGAGCTCTGCTGCACGTCTTATCGATTTGATTTTTGTTTCCTGTACAAAGAGACAATCGTTTTCCTCAGAGCCTCTCGGCTTCGATCCTATTTGGTCAATCGGCCGGTGATATGGTGACGGCTGTGTGGACACAACGCTTTCCACCTGCACCGAACAGGGGAAGATTGTGTTCCCGGAAGCAATAGATGCAACCTTGCCGCGGTGACCTGTCGCCTCGCCATTGGGCAAAACCGAAGTGGATGACGCAGGACGATTGGACCGGCAAGCACTAGGCCTCAGGTGCGGCAGTGAAGCCATAAGCGGCGGGCCAGGAACATCGAACACTAACCAGATTGGTCCAGAATGACTAATCAGAACATCACTATAGCAGAAAGTTCGTATGTGCTTGTGGTCGATGACGATGAGGCAACACGCTATGCCCTTCCTCAACTTATTCGGCATCACCGGCCCATGCTGCTTGTTGAAACGGCCGGGAGTGTCGATGAGACGATACAGCTCCTAGCTGAACGGAACTTTCTGACCATTGTTTCCGATGTGCGCATGCCCAAGGAGGACGGCATACGATTAATACGACGAGTGCGTGAAAAAGGGTATCGAATACCGGTCATTGTCATGACCGCTGACGTGACGGAGACCATAGAAGATCAATCATTCGCAGCCGGTGCCTATGCCTTCCTACGAAAGCCGCTGATAGCCAAACAGTTTCTTGATGCGCTGGATTATGCTGTTCATTATCCGAGGACAGCACTCTACTAAACACGCCTTCTTGCTTGGCTCCGAGTACCGTGAGCCGCCGCAAATACCACGCCCTTGCCTCGGCTTCGCTCCACGCTTCAATCCACGCTGCGTCTGTGTCCCGCCGAAGCATCGTACGCAACGCGAACCACGCTCGATACTTTGGACGACATGGCTATAGAAATTGCCGGGAGACGTTGTGAGAGGTAGGAGAACTGATTACGTACGCGAGTTCTTAGCTTGTCGCAGGTCCTCAACGAGTCGCATGTTGTCGGCTCGCAGCAGCTTCACCTCCTTTTCCAGTTCGATCATTTTTAACTCGCGATTCACCACGGCATCATGAAAGGCTTCAAGCTCTTGGATTTTATCCTCGAGCGTTTCGCGGGTCTGTTCAAGCTCGCAAATCAGTCGTTCTCGTTCCTCTTCAACTTTCTTCCGGTCTGTAATGTCGCGGGTAAAGCATCGTGTGTGAATGAAGTCGTCCTGCTTCCACAGAACATTCGACGTGATGAGAACATGCTTAATGGAGCCGTCTTTCGCCCGCAGCCGCGCCTCGTAATTCTTGAGTATCTCCTTCCGGCTCAATCGCTTCAGAATGTCTTCGATGACAGGCGCATCCACATGGAATTCGCCGATGTGATGGCCGATGTATTCGTCGCGGCTATACCCGAGGAAGTCCAGCTCGGCTTGATTGGCGTTAAGAATGACGCCGTCCGGGCCGACAAAGTGCAATCCAAGAGCGCCATTTTCAAACAGATCGATGAAGTCATTCGACTCATCGGATGATCGATTAAGATTGGCCGGCATAGTCAAACCATTATGGCTAGGCGTGATGGCATCACTCTACGACAAAAAAGGGGCGAAACACCACCACCGCGCATAACCCTCGCAGGCCTACAGAAATAGACGAATCCCGCTGAGACCGTTCCTGTAGTTATCCGACCGACATTCAACTCCAATACGACCGCTACTAACCTTTGCCTTTGCCTGTTAGTAAATCAGGATGGCTCAAGATACACCGCCGATCAAAGTAAATTGTCCGGACTGCTCCGGTGTGATCTCACTCGACGTGAGTGACACCGGGCACCTCCGATATGTATGCCAAATCGGCCATGCCTATTCCATCGAGGAACTGGCGATCGCGAAAGAGGGACAAATTGAAAATGCATTCTGGAGCGTGATTGGCCTACTGGAACATGCCGAAGAAATTTACCGACAATTATTGAACACGATACAGCCGGGAAGTGAACACCTGGCGTCGGATCCGTTCCATCATCGACTTCAACAGTCGCAACGTCAACGGCAGGCGCTTCGTAAGCTGCTGGAAGAAACTCGACCACCCTTACTTGTGCACTCGGAGATCGATGAAGTTGGGGGAAGTCGATGAGCCAAGCGCCCGCGGGATCTTCCATCAAGCGTGATGTGGTGGTGATCGGCGCGTCGGCAGGCGGCGTCGAAGCGTTAATCTCCCTTTTTAAAGGCCTGCCCCCCGATTTGCCGGCAGCCGTCGCGGTGGTCTTACACCGGCATCCCCTCTTCAACATCCATCTCGCAAAAGTGTTAGGCAGAGGAGCCGCGCTGCCCCTGGTCGAGGTGCGAGAGGACGGACCATTCCAACAAGGCACTATTTATATTGCGCCGTCGGACGCGCATCTTCTACTGACCTCAAAGGGTGTGAGGCCGGACCGAGGCCCGAAGGAGCATTTTACGCGGCCCGCAGTGGATCCGCTGTTCCGGACCGCGGCAGACGTCTTTGGGCAACGTACCGTAGGGGTGCTGCTGACCGGCGGAGGAGACGACGGCACGCGGGGCCTCATCAACATCAAGGCCGCTGATGGGATCTCCATCATTCAAAACCCGGACGAAGCTCGGGCGTCCTCCATGCCGCGCAACGCCCTGCTGTATGATCATGTCGATCTGGTCCTGCCGTTGCAGGATATGGCGTCGGCCATCGTTGCGCTGGCTCACGGCACCGCCCTCCACCGTTTCGTCCAAGGTCGAAGAAGTGCCGCCCCGCAGGTATCTGAGCCGTCCACGATGTTACATTGACCTCCCACTTTCTTTCCTGCCTTCGACTGTTGCCTCCTTTGGCAACTTGCTGTAGCCTGATTTTCTCGATGGAGATACGATGCATTGGTTGGCTCGTTTCAATATGATTCCCAGCGTCCAAATGAAAGAGCGGGCGGAATACTTGATCAGGTCGAGTCAGGCCGTGCTGGTTGATGCCGGACGAACGGTGGCAGAATCAAGACAGCGGATCATCGCCTTGAGGCGGTATAGACAAAAGATGGGCTTGTAAGCAATGAACGTACTGAAACGCTCCTTCCCTACACCTCCGTTGCTGCACGATACTGCAATACGCGTACACTTGCTCATCCGTGCTCTCTAGTCAGGGCTATTCATCCTTCCCGATTTCTTCAATATCGGGAATCTGACACCTTTGCGGATTTACCTTCCAGCGTCTCGCTTCGCACCATCGTTTGGAGCGGCAGGAGCTTCCCGAATCATAGGTCATACTAAACCCTCACCTGGATTCCGGATGCAGCACCGCCTGACTTTACGGCATGCTGACTGCAGGAGATCCAAGCAGCAGCGTCCTGTTTGAAAGTCATCATGCTTTGTTCGCGGAACACATCAGATACGTTATTCTCATCGTCGTCATCCAGCATGCTTCGCAAACACTATTAAGCCGTGAGGCGAGTCATCGAAGGGTCGGCAACAGCTCGTCACTGGTATTCTCAAAGGCGTCTCCGTGGGCTCACGCCAAGTGTGATCGGCAGCGGAATCGGCCTTCTCTTCATTATTCCGCTCCTGGCGAGTTTCGGCTTCAACCATGCGCTGGCGTCCGACTGGACGGTTGTCGGAGGCACCAATGTGTTTTACACGAACGATGTGACGCTGTTCTCCGCCTCTCGACGACTGTCGTTGCGCGATGATCCGACACAGCCGGTGGTGGATGTCACGGGACAAGGGAACGATATGGTCTCCGAGCCGCTCGTGGAAATCGTCCGCTCCTTTTCAAACCGCTGGGCGCCGACAGATATCTCCGTGAAGAGCCAGGGCTATATTTTTGCGCGCAATCCATTGTTCAATCACGGCTCGGTGCGCGTCAGAGTTGGAAAAGCACTCGATGACCACACACGCCTGCGCCTGTATTACTTCGCGCTTCCCGACCTTTTTTTGGCGCGCAATACGGAGCATCGGTCGGGACGGGGCCTGCTCATGGACGAACGTGTGACCACCAATTTCTGGAGTGCCCATCTGGAGCGAGATCTTCTACCTGGCGTGGCGATTCGCCTCCTGACGCGGTATGGCGTGCGCGACTATAATCAGGCGTTCGCCGAGCGCAATACCCACTTCTGGACAGTGGGCCCACACGTCGATTGGGAGATTCGCCCTTGGCTGAGCATGACGATTGGGTACCATTATGAGCGAGGACTGGCGACAGGACGACACGACCCTCAGTTCGCCGATGATGTGTCCTACATCAATCATTATGTGTCCACTGAATGGACCGCCCGCTTTTCGTCAAAAATGTCCCTCAAGATGGCATTCCATTACGAGAACAATATTTTCACCAGTAACTTGATTGGGGATCGACGCCGAGGGGGAACAGAAGAGGTGTATCAAGCGGACGTCCAATGGAGTCATCGCCTCAACGATGCATGGACGGCAAGCGTTGGATTTCAGCGGTCGCAACGGCATATCACGTTCGAGGAGCATGCCGTCATCGACTGGAACGCGTTGGTCGGACTGCAATATCGCTACGAATCTCCTGGTTAAGCGACAGACTTCACCTTTCACGCAGTCCGGCTCTCGTAAGGTTGGGCGCCGCGGGACGGAACCCCTACCCTCCGTCCATCCCGAAGTAGGTGCCGATGCCGTAACGCTCGAAGAATGCCGTCAGCAGCGAGACACGATCAAGATACATCAAGACCCCCATCATCATCAATACAGCGCCGCTCATGCCGCTGACGAGGCGTAGATAGCTTTTCATCTGTTGAAAGAACGAGAGAAAGCGATTCAGCGCCACCGAGGCGATCAGAAGCGGCAGGCCCAATCCTAACGAATAAAACGCCAATAAGGTCACGCCGTCGAGCAGAGTCTCCTTCGTCGCCGCATACAAAAGCATCGTCCCGAGGATCGGCCCGACGCAGGGGGTCCAGCCCGCCGCGAATGTGCCGCCGATAAGCAGCGACGCAATGGGACCGGCCTGCCGAGTCGCCACCGACATACGTTTCTCCATCATCAGAAACTTTAATGTGATGAGGCCCGACAGATGCAGGCCGAAGACGATCATCAGGACCGCGCCGACTTTACGAATCGCATCCTGATAATCCAACAGCACTTGCCCCAGCAAACTCGCCGAGGCGCCGAATCCAATGAAGACGATTGAAAACCCGACAATGAACAGCAGGGCGTTTATCAAGACCGCCTTCCTGACCACCGCGTGTTCACCGGAATGTGCCAATTGCTGAAACGAAAGGCCGCTGAGATACATCAGATACGAGGGCACGAGCGGCAGGACGCACGGAGAGATGAAGGACAACAATCCTGCGAGAAATGCCGTGATCAATGACGTCTCGGAAAGATTCGCCAACATGGTCCCCTCATCTGGAGGGGCGGCGCGAGCGCTCGCCCCTCCTCCATGGTTAGTCGGTTAGTCGATCGTTAGCCTTTCAACGTTGACAGAAATTCTCGGAACTGAACGTTCTGCAGCAACCCACCGCCTCGATGCACCAACACCACAGAGCCCTGGTCGTTCACCAAGACGAAGGTTGGGGTGGCATTGATCCGGTAACTGCGTGCCATGTGATTGCCTTCGTCAAAGGCGGTCGGAAAGACAAAGACGCCCTGGCGCGCGTTCACGAACTCCTCGACATTGCCGCGGCTATCCGCAAAGCCGATACTCAGAATACGAAGTTGGGCCGGCTTCTCATGCTGAGAAAATTCGGCGAGCACCGGTAATTCCTTCTGGCAGACCTTGCACCATGGCGCCCAAAAGGCCAGGAGCGTCGGCTGCCCCTTCAGCATCGCCCAGGTATAGGCGTCGCCGGTGAGTGTCGCCACGCTGAACTCGGGAGCCGGCACTTCTGCCGCACCGGCGTCTTTGAATCCGAGAGAGAAGGCCAGCAGGAGCCCAATGGCTGTGGCCGTCAGACTCCAGAGCCAGGTTGTCGCAATGCGGTTCTCGTGTATGCGTGTCATGATGCACTCCTACGGCTTGATGTACAGATACCCCTGCGATTGCAGATCGGCGATGCGTTTTACCGCCACGGGGTGCAGGGTCGGCTCTAAGCCGGGCAGGAGATCCTCCAACGACTTACCGAAGATCTTCATGGAGACTTGGCACATCTCGGCATGCGCTCCGTCCTCCAGAACCAGATCGAACTTCTTTTTCAATTCGGGATCGATCTTGTCTTTCTCGAACAGCGGCAGCGCCGGGCCGTGAATGACGAGCTTGATATCGATATTCTGAGGGCCGCCTTCGGCCTCGATGTGCTTGTGGATCAGCGCCAGGGCATACTTGGCCACATCCGGATCCTTGCTATCCACGTGATAGAGCACCTTCATCTTGGCTTTCCCGCTTGTCTGATCGGCCCACGCCGGCGCACCGGGCAGCGCCACGGCCAACAGCGGAAGAAGAGCCAAAACACAGATAACGATCCGACGGGAACGGCGTGCAAGCAACATGGGAGCCTCCTTGGTTAGGGACATGAACTGATGAACATGAGATTACTTTACACGCGCCACTGTGCGGTGTAGAGAGGAGAGTGCCATGAGTGGAGAAACAATTGTTCCCCTATCGGCTAGGGGGGAATCCCTCTATTGAGGGAAATGGCGTGTGAAATACACAGCGGCTTGCGATCGGCGGGTGATATTCAGTTTCTGGAAAACATTACTGAGGTAGTTGCCGACGGTCTTCTCACTGAGGTTCAGGGCAACGGCGATTTCCTTGTTCGTCTTCCCTTCGGCCACCAGCGCAAGGACCCGGCGTTCTTGCGGCGAGAGGGCTTCTCCCTTGGGTTCGGTGGATGAGGTTGCATTCGACAAGGTTTGAACGCGCGTCAAGACTCGCTGTGTCACGGCAGGATCGAGGATGGATTGCCCGTTGGCCACGGCCCTCACGGCGTGCAGCAATTCGTCGCTGCCGACCTCTTTCAACAGAAAGCCGTGCGCGCCCGCGACAATCGTCGCCAAGACGGCGTCATCATCGGCATAGGAGGTCAAAAACAACACGCGAGTCTGTGGTCGTTGCGTTCGAATCTCGCGGCACGCTTCCACGCCGCTGCCGTCCGGAAGGCGCACGTCCATGAGAACGACATCCGGATCGAGCGCGCCGGCCTTGGAGATCGCCTCAGCCATCGTCCCTGCTTCTCCCACGACATCGAATCCACCGGCTTCGCTAAATAGGGTTCGCAGGCCGAGCCGTAACACTTCATGATCGTCTACCATGAGTAATCGAATCGGATGTGTGCGTGGATTAGGCATGCACGGACTCCTCGGGCAATTCGAAGATGACGCGGGTGCCCTGTCCCGGTTTGGACACGATGGTCAACTCGGCATGCAGCTTGACCGACCGAGCCGCCATATTCTTTAAGCCCTCGCCATGAGGCGATGTCAGAACGTCGAAGCCGACGCCATTATCCTCCACGACAAATCGTACTCGCCCTTGATGCTTCTCTAATGAGAGCGTGGCCTGCGTAGCCTCGGCATGCCGCAGACTGTTACTCAAGGCCTCCCGCGCGATGAACACGAGATGCGTCGCCTGACTTGGCGTCACGAGATTGGCGGCATCGGGATCGATCCGTACGTCGATAGAGAGATCTTGAGAACGTTCCACGGTGCTCACTTCCAACGCTAATGCAGCTTCCAATTCACGCCCATTCATGAGGTGCGGTTCCTGCCCGACGAGATAGGACCGCAATTCACGGATCACGCCTTTTAAGCCGGGAATGGCGATCTCGAGCTGGCGACTCACTTCCTCCGGGTCTTTGGCGATCAGTTTCCGGCAGCGTTCCAGCGCAAGACCTAATGCGAAGAGGGATTGAATGATACCGTCATGAAGGTTTTGCGCCATCCGTTCCCGATCTTCAAGCGCCTGACGAAGATCCTGTTCACTGCGGCGTGAGGATTCTTCCGCATGCCGTGTCTGTGCAAGGGCAGTTCGCAGGCCCGACACCGTATGAAGGTATCCGCCGATCATATACCCGAGGACCAACAGATAAGCAGCCAGACGCAACAAATGCCAGAACCACCACGCCCCATCCCATACGCGTGAATAGACGAACATCAGCTCGGCGAGTCCGAACATCAGCGCAAGACAGGTAAACAGATAGGTATCGGCCGATGGCGAATGCCGATACGCGGAGAACAATCGGTACGCGGCGGCGAGAAAGAAGAGACACGCCAGGCTGGTCGGCGCCACCGCAGTCGGAGAAAATTCCCCATTCCTGAGCATGGCAGGAATCGCGCCCGGAAAGAAAAAGACGAGACAGCCGATGGCCACGGAAGCGGCCGCGATCGTCCACGGCAGCGTCCTTGAGTACGCGGGACGTGTGGAGGACTCCGGCAGCCATACCAATACGAAACCGAGACTGCCCAACAAACTAGCCAGGCCCCGAAGGAAGATAAAGCTATTGACCGGCACGGCGACGGCGTGGAACTCCTCCAGCACACCCATCGCAAGAAACCCGATGCCCAAGGCTTCCGTATGCCGGCTAGGCCGATCACCACTTCGCTGAAACAGCACGATGGCCATCATGATGGCGCAGAGCCCGCCGAGCGCCTCGATGGCGGAATGAAGGGGCGTGTGGTGTCCCCGCCACATCGGCAGAAACGCATGGAGGGCAAGGCTGACGAGCAGGGTAAGCGCGCCCGCCATGGCAATCACAAACTGGAGAGGCCACCGTTGCGAGATAGGCATCGCGCTCTGGGCGTGAGGGAACAGAACTCAAGCCTACGCCGCCAACGCCCTGAACGCAACTGCCTGCCACAATACTTCGCGTCTATCGCGAGGATGTTTTAGCGAAGGGTTATGGAGAGTGGGAGCGACGGGCAATCCTCTGCCCGCCGCTCCACATTCGCCTTTGCCGATACGACGACGTCAGGAGAACAGCGCAAGATATCTGACAGAGCGATGGACCGAGACGTCCTGCCTCCTATGCCGTACGTCGATGACGACTAAAAATGAAAGGAGAGACCTCCGACGACATTATGGACCGAATAATCTCCGCTGAGACCGCCCGGCCCGCCGGGCCCGAGGGCCGCGCCGACGTTATTGAAATTGAAGCTGGCACGCTGGTACTTATACTCCCCGAACACCGCGACATGTTCGGTGAGAAAGTATCGAACACCGGCTAATCCATTGAAACCGGGCACGGCGTTATCGGACCCGCTCTGCCCAGCGCCGAATCCGTTCGTATGGGCAAAGAACACGCCAATGCCGGCGCCGACATACGGCTGAAGCGGGCAGAACGTATCTTCCTGATCGCCATACGCGCTCCGATTCGTCTCTATTGTCGTTCGATGTGTTTCTGTTGTGGTCCGTCTGGACGGCTCATTGCGTGACGGCCCGCATGCAAATTTTCCTCGAATGATCGCATTGAACGCCAGGGTGGTCACCCGAAGAGAGGCGCCGGGAAGAGGCGTGCCGCCCGGACCGTTGACCGATGGTTTTATATTGGGGCTCGTGTTGAACCCTTCTACCTCGAACCCAAGCCAGTTCAAGCGATTCGGCATAAAATACCCGACTTTCACACCGTAAATTCCTGAGTCGTTCAAATTAAACCCGCGGGTAGGGGCGCCGGCTGTCACGGCATTCGTGAAGGAGGATCCACCGAACGTGTAGCCGCCAAAGCCGGCGACATAGAGTTCGCCTGGACGATGGTATTCTTCTCGATACCGCAGACGGTCGGGTGGCGCGGCATCGGCGGCCTTGACTCGATCACCCTGACGCGCGCGTTCGGCGCGTTCGGCCTGCGTTGCCGGCTGGTCAGTCGCGGTACCCGGTTCGGCATTCATTTGCGCATTGGCAACTGCCGGCGCGGTCGCCAATGCGCATATTCCAGCGAGCACGTAGGCAGAGGCTCGATATCTCGCCGGGTATCTCGATTGTCTTCTTTCGCTTCTCATATTCATGCAACTCCTTTGTTAAAAGATCACACTTCCTGGCTGGACTCTACGTGCAACTCCTTGTGTTCGCCTATCAGGGATTGGGTTTCGAACGCGTCCCTTCGGCGCTGTTTTCGTACTCAGCGGTGCACGTACGCAGAATCGGCGTCAGTGAGATAGTCGAAGGCGTGCCGGTAGACAGTTCGGGAACCGAACGCTGCGTCCTACTTTTCAGTCTGTTGACCGCTCTTCACTGGGAAAGCTGTGTGGCCACTATACAGGGAGGAACGTCGCTGGATTCATTCCTGCTGAGCCGGCATTGACTCCTTCGCCTCGTGCTATCACACTGTCCAAAGCAAATGGCCGATGGATGGATCCATCATCATACCAATGACAAGACATCCATGAGCGGCGGCCATACTATCTTGAACGTGTTAGTGGGATCCCATGCGCATGGACTCGCCGGACCGGACAGCGATCGGGATTATCGTCGAGTCTATGTCATGCCGACAGCGAACATGTTTCGTCTCGGCTTTAAACCGCCAGGAACTCATTGGGCTAAAAGCGGGGACGATGAGACAGCGTGGGAAGTGGGGCCGTTTCTCTCCTTGGCCGTTCAATGCCATCCACTCGTGCTTGAAACGCTGGTCGCGCCGGCCACCTCGTTGGACCGATGGGGGACTGAGCTGCGTGACCTCTTCCCAGCGATCTGGAATCCGCAGCGGGCGTATGATGCCTTCATCGGCTATGGCCTGAATCAGCGCACGAAGTTTTTAGAAAAGAAGGACGGAAGGCCGGCAAAATATGCGGCAACGTACATACGTATTCTCTACCACCTCTGCGAACTCCTCGAAACCGGCACCTTTACGTTTCGTATTGCCGATATACCGATCGGCAAGACGATAGCGGCCTTGAAGGACGGGATGTTTCGAACCGGAGAAGTGATCGACCTCGCCGAACACTGGACAGAAGAGGCCGCACGCCGTCTCGCGCAGTGCCGCCACCAATCGGACCCGGCCGCCATCGACGACTTCCTGATCCGAATCCGAAAAGCCTTTCTAGATTAAGAGATGCACGGTTTGCGATGTGAATCGTCATAATGACAAAACACATATTACAGGCCCTCGAAACGGCAGGCCAAGAAGGCCGCAGGCGAGAACGAACCGGAGGCGTACACTCTGGGTACGTTGAGGATTCTTTCTCGACGAGAACGAACTTGGATGCCGTTTTCAGCGGCCTGCTGCTACTCCCCGCCGAACGATCGTACATATAACAACACCTGCCACGCTTCTTCTTCAGACAGTATCAGCGGAATGAACGGCGCCATCGCCGTCCCTTTACTGCCGTTGTTCAAAATCCAGAATAGTTCGCCATCGGTTCTGGCGGCCTGCCACTCTCGATCGGTAAAGTTACGCGGCAGCGGGCCTTTCAGTTCGAGCCCTTCGCCCAATCCTTTGCCGTCACGCCCATGACAAGCCACACAGAATCCCTTGCCATAAAATATGGCCTTCCCTTTCTCCACATGTTCGGAAGTCGCGGGCAATGGATTAATTATGGCCCGTGCCGAGGTGATTCGATCGGGCGGTACACGAGGGCGAAGAATCTCCGGATCGCTCGCCCATGCAGACTGAAGGACCGCGCTGAACGCAACCGTTTCCAGCAATCGGATCAGAAACCGGCTCTTCACCCTATTCATACGTTCCCCATCGAATGCGGGAGACTACGCGGGAAGTACAATCGTACTTCCCGTGTAGATCCTCCTATTGTGTCCGATGCTTATGGCCAACCGATTGTGGATGGCCGACTTCGCCGTTCGGCGCCGGGGCTCCCTTCGGCCAGAGATGAAAAATGATGCCGTCTGTTTTCGCGGCTGCCGCCGCCACTTCCTTCGCTTGATCTTCCGGCATATCCAGCACCTGCACTCGTCCGGTCGCGATCTCGACCTCATGATCGTGATAGAACCTGTTCCAGACGTTGAGCGGCAATTCGCGCGCAATGGGCTTGGCGACAAAATACTCGATATCGGTCAGGAGCGCGTTGGGATCGGTTGATTCAAACAGGAGGCATTGCAGGACCTCCGGAGAAATCCCTTTGCAGTAATGATGATAGGGGCCATGAATCGTCCCGTCCTCGAACTTATGGGGCGCGATGACGTGAATCGAGAATCCTTCGGCAGGACTGGGCTTCTTCTCCTCCGCCAAGGCCGACCCGGCGGTTATGGCACAGATGCTGAGCGCACAGATCACCCCGCGTGTATTGAACATGGGAACCTCCTTGTAAATGAATGGGACCGATAAGAGCGTCAGGAACTGAGGACAGCGCTCTGACTCGCTAGGCCATTAGAGTAGTAGATCGGAGGGAAGGATTCAAAATTTTTTGGCGAATACCCCAATGCAGAAGTGTAGATTGTCCTCCGGCTTAACGGCC
>DATEPO010000184.1:0-10698 GCA_035273145.1 Nitrospiraceae bacterium | reverse complement strand
CTTCGGACCTCTCCGAGAAAGAGAAAGAGGATCACGACGACACATATCACGCCTTCGAGCAACGCTTTATAGATCGTCTTGAGCGCGGCCGTGATGAGCTCGATCCGATCGTAGAACGGCACGATCCGAAGGCCGTCCGGCAACAAATCCTTCGCATGAATGCTCCGGACCTGTTCTTTCACGTGCTCCACCACGTCTCTGGCATTGGCGCCGCGCAGCATCAACACGATGCCGGTCACCACCTCACGCTTGGCGTTATACACCGACGCGCCATGGCGCACCGCATGACCAAAGCGGACCTCGGCGACATCGCGTACATACACCGGCGTCCCCCCCACCTCTTTGATGACGATATGCTCAATGTCCTCCAATGATTGAATCAGGCCGATCCCCCGTATGATGTATTTTTCCCCGTGCTTTTCCAGGATACTTCCGCCTGCATTCGCATTATTCCTGGCCACCGCCCCGAAGACATCATGGAGCGCCAAGGCATATTTTCGAAGCAACCCCGGTTCCACCATGACTTGGTATTGCTTCACGAAACCGCCCATGGAATTGACATCCACCACATCCGGCAAGCCCTTCAGCAGCGGGCGGAGAACCCAATCCTGTAAGGTCCGCCGCTCCGTCAGTTCGGCTTCAGTTGTCTCGTGCCCTTCATCGTCATCGTGCGGACCCTGGAGAAAATATTGATAGACCTCCCCAAGCCCGGTCGTGTTGGGGACCAATTGGGAAACTGCACCAACGGGTAAGAGCTCTTGCACTTCCAGCACCCGTTCGAGCACGACTTGGCGCGCCAAGTAAATATCGACGTCGTCGTCAAACACGACCGTGATCATCGACAACCCGACTTTGGAGAACGATCGGATCTCTCGGAGGCCCGGCGCACCGGTCAGTTGCAGTTCAAGAGGAAACGTGACGAATCGTTCGATCTCGGCCGGAGAGAAACCTTCCGCCTTCGTGACGACCTGCACGAGTACGGTCGTCACATCGGGAAAAGCATCGATAGGCATGGTCTGGAAGGCGTAAAGCCCTCCGGCAGCCAGCATGCCGGTCAGGATAATGACCAATATTCGCTGACGGAGGGAGAGTTCAATGAGGAAGGAAACCATCGATCAGACTTGCTCGCCGAGCAGCTCGGATTTGAGCACGAAGGCGCCCTTGGTCACCACCGATTCGTGCTCGCGGAGACCGTCAAGCACCTTGACCACCTGCCCGTTGGAGTCGCCCAGCTTGACGTCCCGCGCTTCGAAGGACTGCGGATCGCGCTGAACGAAGACAAATGTCCTGTCCCGTTCGCGCTGCACCGACATTTCCGGCACGAGCAATACTCCCTTCTCGGGCTCCGAATAGACTCGGATGGTGGCATACATCTCAGGCTTGAGTTTTCGGTCGGTGTTCGGCAGCTCAAGCCGAAGATTCATCGTGCGGGTCGCTACGTCAAGCACATCGCCTACATAGGTAATTTTACCATGGAAGACTTCATTCGGATAGGCATTGACCAGGACCTCGACCGACTGATCCGGGTTCGCGCCGCCGGAGCGAATGTAGGGAATATCTTTTTCCGGGATATTGGCCAGCACCCATACTTCCGTGAGATCGGCCACGACAAAGAGTTTTTCGGTCGTCTCGACAACCTCGCCTTTGGTCAAATTTCGAGCGATCACCCGTCCATCGAACGGCGCGACAATCGGCACATGCGACTGGATCGTTTGCTCGCGGGTCAAACGCCGAATATTGTCTTCGGACATGCCGTACAGTAGCAGCCGATCCCGAGCCTCCCGCTTTTCGGCTCGGAGGCTGATCATCTCGCCTTCTCTCCGCTGGGCTTCCGCTAATCCGATGACTTTTTCATCAAGAAGGGACTGCGCGCGCCTAAAGGCTCGATCCGCCACAAACAGTTTGGCATCCGCTTTGAGATACGCGGATTGCGCCATGCCGAGTTCCCCGCTGTATAAAATAGCCAGCAAATCGCCTGTCTTGACCTGTTGCCCTAGATCGGCATATACATCCACCACACGTCCGCGGACGAGCGCGGTAATTTCCGCGATGGCATGTTGATTCGGCGACACAGTGCCGGGGAAGTCGCGATGCGTTTGGAATTCCCCACGGATCACCGGCGTGAGGAGAATGCCGGCATTGGCCACTTCCTCCGGTGATAAAGATACGAGGCCTTTCGTGGATTCCGGCACTGCCGGCGCCGTCGTTTTCGCCGCACCCTCACCCGGCGCCGAATCGCACCCGACACCCACAAACAGAATCGTCGCGCAAAACGCGGCCCACACACCGTGAAACCGGCTATCGCGGCTGAACCCGAATCGTCTCATGATACGTGCCCCTCGATCATATGCTTTTTCTCTCGCTCTCGTGTTAGAGAAGCCCGCCTGCCGCGCGCTCGAGGCGTATCAGCGCGATGGACAACTCAAAGCGCGCATGGGCGTAATCGAATAAGATCTGCTGCTGCACGCGCTGGGCATCCAGCACTTCAAGAAGACTGACGGCGCCTTGCTGGAAGCTGAATTGCGCAATGCGGAGCGCTTCCTGGGCTTGCTTGAGCAGTCCCTTCTCGAATACCTCGATTAAGTGAGCCGTCGTTTCGGCATCTTGAAAATACTGATTCACTTCCTTGACGAGCAGATTTCGGGTCCGCAGCAAGGCCGCTTCCTCCGTGCGCTTCGCGCCCAACGCCGTCGCAATTTGGCCCTGTTGTTGATACCAAATCGGCGTGGGCACACTGACGCCGAAATCATATCCTTCGCGACCGTACTCACGGGCATAGCTGCCGCTGAAGGTGACGTTCGGCACACGTGCGTGCCGCTCGAACTGAATATTGCGGTCCGCCTGTTCCACCGATTTGGAGAGTCGTTGGATCGAAGGATGTTGGTCCATCGCAAGCGTGATCAGTCGTACGAGATCCAGATCCTTGGGAAAGTATCGAAATTCGCCGTCGATCGTATAGTCCGCCCCCAATGCGCCGACGGTCAGCGTATCCAAGATGACGCGATTCACTTGTACCGCATTCTCCGCTCGCGTCACCACCTGGTCCGCCTTCAGCACTTCCACCTGAGCCTTAATCGCTTCAAACTGCGGCGCTTCGCCTAACCGCACACGGGTGTTGACGATGCGCTGGACATCCTTGACGATCTCTAAGTTTTGCCTGGCCAGCCCTTCGTCCCGTTGCGCCAGCAGGAGATCATAGAATGCGAGCTTGACGTCGGTCGTCAAATTGAGCCGGGCCTCAACCAATCCCGCGGTGGCTCCCGCCAAACCGGCTTCCGCGGCAAGCTGCCGCGCCGCTCGTTTGGACGGCCACTCGATCGGTTGTCCGGCGGACACGAAGTATTCGTTCGCCGACGTGGGGATTTCGGCCGTTAGCGGCCCCGCATCCCTTAGAAAACCACGGCCACCATCGCCTTTAATGGTTGGGTTCGGATAGGCCCCTGCCGTGACTCGCTGACCCGCACTCTGATCGATCACCCCTCGTGCTCCTACCATGACGGGATTACGCTCAACCGCCAGATCAATGATGCGGAGGAGATCATAAGACTGCCGAGCCGATTCGGCACCCTCGGCCTTCAAAGGGATGTCGGCGAGCATGATTGCAATTCCACTGAACATTATCATCCCATACCCGATATCGCGAAGCGCTAAAGCCTTCATCGTATCCTCCCGGTTAAATCCCACGGGCTCAATACTGTCAAACTGATTAGGGTCAGTGAACTTTCGATGTCGAGAGTGCCACCGGCATCCTACCCCGTCGCCGGTGATGCGAGAAGACTCGCGCCGGACCGCTCATGTCGGCCTGTACAACCCGGCGCACGCTGCAAGGGAGCCACCGCCTGTGGTCGAAGCTTTAGGGGACCAAATTGTCCCCTGCAAGGAGATGAGCAAGAACTCGCACTCTCCGGCAGGATGCAGACGATATCAAATTCCTGGTCACAGATCTACCGCGGAGTGCGATACATCCGTCTCAGCTTACAACATCCTCCAGGCCTTCCCGTGTTCTTTCAATATCAGATGAGTGTGCCGCTCCCATCCGGCCTATCCGGTTTACCGAGACGCCGACATCGCTGAGGCAACCCTCTGCCCATGCGTGGAGGTCGTGCGTCTGCAAATACGCCCTTATCGCGCTCATCCGGCGTCGCCGTTCGTCGGCCGGCATTTCTAATGCACAGCGGATACTGTCGGCCACACCTTCCGCATCGTAGGGATTAATGATGAGCGCATCGGTCAGCTCCTCGGCGGCACCGGCCATCTGACTGATCAACAGGACCCCGGATTCCTCCACCTGCGAGGCGGCATATTCTTTCGCGACGAGGTTCATGCCGTCATTGACAGAACTCACCACGGTCAAATCCGCGAGCCGATAGTAAGCGACCAAGAGATCGAACGCAATGCGGTCCTCCCGATACAGAATTGGCCGCCATTTCTCGGGCAGGCTCTCGTCTGAAGAACGATGACGCTCATTAATCTCCAAGACTGTTTGCCAGATACGTTTGCGGTACCGGCGATACGTGTCTACATCCTTTCGGGTGGGAATGGCAATTTGAAGAAAGGTAAACCGTCCGCAATACTCGGGATAGCGGGTGAAGAAATGATCGATGGCCCAAAAACGCTTGAGCAGTCCTTTGGTGTAATCTAAGCGATCGACGCCCAACCCAATCCGCATGCCGGGCCCTCCGCCGATCTGTCGCCGGAGCGCAGCCATCAGTCGGACCGTTTGCGGCGCCCGAGCCTGGCTGGTGAACGCGCCCATATCGATACTGACGCCCTGGGCGGTCACGCGAGTCGTATGCCCATTGAAGGCAATCATGCCCTTGTCCTCATCGAAGTCGGCATTGACAAATACGCGAGCGCATTCGACAAAGGCACGAGCGTAGCCGGCCGTTTGAAAGACGACGCTGTCCGCGGCTAAGAGCGACGTGAGCATCTCTCGTCTCTCAGGCAGCACGCGGAACACGTCGGACCCCGGCCAGGGAATGTGCCAAAACAGAGCGACGGTAGTCGTGGGCATCACCTCTTTGATGAAGCGAGGCAGAAGCGCCAGATGAAAATCGTGGACCCACACGAGCCTGTTTCGCGTCCGTAGTTCTTCGATCACACTTTCCGCAAAACGTCGGTTCAATTCGACGTAGTCGGTCCAGTAGCGCTGTCGATAGGCCACCCGATCCAAGGTAATGTGACAGAGCGGCCAGAGCACCTCGTTCGCATAGCCTTGATACCCTCCCTTAATTTCTTCCGTGGTCAACCAGACACGTCGGAGTGAATAAGCCGGCGATTCGGGTGGAACCGCAATCGTGCCATCCGGTCCGGCGGCGCTACGATCCGCCTCCCCGCTCCCCCACGCGACCCAGACGCCACCGATTCGCTTGAGGACGGGATCGAGAGCAGAGGTCAACCCTCCATCGGTCCGTCGGCAGATTGGCTGTCCTTTATGAATGAGATGCTCATAGGGCTGGCGATTCGAGACGACGATGAGTCCATCCCGAGGCTCAGCCGATTGTCTCTCTAAATCGGGACGGACAACCTCTGTGACTTTCGTCGTCATGATCTACAGCCTACCCTCTTAGGGTCGAGCTTCATAACACGTGTCTTCTAAAGATGGCGCAAATCATCGGGCGGTTGTTGATTGCGTCCTCGTTCGGACAGTCGCTGTTCGAGAAAGGCTTTCGCCAAATCTTTGGCTCCCAAGCCAAACGCAATGGCTCCCGCCAACACCACTCCCCCCAAGCTGATACCGAATCCGACGACGACGATATTCTGCGCAATGCCAAGCTGCTCCAGCGCCATCGCTGCGGCAACCAATTGAATGCCCCACCGCGAAAGGGCCGCGACGGTTCGAGCCGGGGGCAGACCTGCATTCACAGCCGTAATAAGAACGGCTTGGCCCATAAAATTCGAGAGCAAATAGCCCGCAATCAAAATCATCGCCGCCGTCAGCAGATAGGGGATGTACGCAAGCAAGGAGTGCGCGAATTGGTTGATCGGCTCCACGTTCAAGACCGTCAACCCGGAAATCACCGCAAAGGCCAACACCAGCCAGTACATCGCTCGTCCGATCAGGTGCGACGGGTCCGTCTTGATCCCTCCGCGGAGCAGCGCAGTCGTCGCACCCAGACGGTTGCTCAAGCGGTCCAGTCCGATGATGCGAAGGAGCCTCTCGGTGACGAGACCGATGCCCCAGGCCAAGCCCCAGCCCAAGGACAGAATGATGAGCATTGCGAGCACATTGGGCAAAAGCGTCAACACGCGTGCCCCGAGGTCTACGAGCGGCGCCAGCAAGGCCGTTTCCCAAAACTCCCACATACTCTCTCCTCTCACAGGACGGAGCACATTAGGCTTGCAGCATGTCGACCATGGGCTCGATCACGATCCGACCGTCGGTTCTTGCCAACGCTGGACGAGATACGGCTTGTATCGCTCGAAGCTCTGACAGAGGGCTTCGATGCGGTCTTCGGCTTCCATTGAGGTCAGCGCCTGAGTCTCCAGCACGAAGGACGCCGTTCGTCCCAGGTACAGCGCGGTCAACGCCTTGAGCACGTGCTCTTTCGGCAAGACCTGACGTTGAGAAGCCACCGCCGCGTCATAAATCACATGCGCCCACAGATCATCGGGAATGCTGAACGACTGCAACGAACAGTCATTGAGCGCGAGCAAGCCGGCCATCGTATCGGGGGTCAGCATCTGGCTCCAAATCGATTGGAGATCGACGAGACCTTGACGGAAGTTGGCGACCATGCGATCGACATTGACATGCACCGGCTCGACGCCCACTCCGTACTGAAAACCAAAGAGCGAGACCTGGTTCGATCCGGTCAGGTCGAGCCAGACGGGCTGGTGCTCTTCCATCAACGCAAAGACTGCGCCAACAACTTGTACGAGCATGCCTGAGAGATCGGCGGCCGGATCTTTCGGGTCATGGATTTTGGCCCCTAAAAAACTCTGGCAGACTCGCGCGCCACTGGCAATCGCCTCGGTGGTCATCCAGATATCGATGCCGAACCGCGCGACTTCCGATTCCCACACATGCTTATCGGCATAGTACTGAGCCAGCGAGCCGGAAAATCCAAAGTCGCCGCCGATAGGTTGTCGGATCCGTCGGCCGTAGAGGGCACGCGTCAGGGGATAAACAATGCTGTTCGTAATCGTGCCGTCGTATTTGTGGCGCAGATAATACGGCGCGACATAATCATAGCCGTGATCCAAAACCGGGCCGATGAGCAGCTCGATCCATTCCGGCGTGATGCTGCGCAGGTCAGAATCGACCACGGCACAGGCCTTGGCATTCACCCGACGAGCGATCTCGAAAATCGTGCGAAAGGCACTGCCCTTCCCGGGAATCCCCTGATACGGCGTAATGATTTTCTGCAAGAGGCTTTGCCGATCGCTGATCAGCATAGCCCCATAGTCAACGACCGCGCGGGTCACTACGTCGGGGGTGCCATCGGACGATCCTCCATCGGAATTGACTAACACCGCGCGCCGACTTGAAAAATATTTTGCTAATCCCGCCATGACGGCGCGAACGACATGGCCGATGGTCCTGGCATTGTTGTAACTCGGAATGCCGATGAGGATGTCGACTTCACCGATTTCCCGAAGCCTTGCCTCCGTCTCCGAGGTAAGCAGGGTGGCGGCAGGGGTCATGATTGGGATTGATCCAGAAACATGCAAAAGGCGGGCACAACTGATCGAAAAGCAACGTGACATCCGCTTAAGTCCATCGTACGGAGTATACGCAGGATAAAAACTCCCTGCTGTAGTCCTACAACCTCAGCGTCTTGTAGTCCGAAGAATGACAGATTTTCGACCATCCTTGCGGCATAATCTATGCCCAGACTATTTTAAGGAACAGTTATGCTCGCTGGCGTAAGACTTGCGCATCCATGTCCGTATCAAAACGAAGCTTACTGTCCGAAGAAGGCGAAGAAGGATGGATCGACTCGAAATAGCCGGTACAGAAAGCACATAGACAACACGCCGTACCCGCTCATCATCAAAGATTCGTATGCACGTATTGCGGACAACATGTCCTCCCTCGAACAATATGTCCTTCTCTGCGCCAGTTTCCATGACTTGCATCTCAGCTTGGACTTGTGACGCGATGCTTAACCGTGTTCGTCCTCTTGTGAGACGATCATTACAACCCTGGAGCGGGATGAGCCTGCCCACCAAGGTCTCTCTCGTCATTCTCCTGATCGTGGGACTCTCCGCTTTATCGGGCGAATATTTGGATCGAGGATACGTCTCGGATCTCGCTCGACAGAATTTTCAGGAAGAGCTGACAGCGGTGGTTCGGCAAATCGGCGCCGACATTACGGTCGCGGCAGAATTTGCCAACACCGATGCGCGACAAATGGAACTGGATCGATTGATGGCGAATCGGCCCGATCTCATCGACGTGGCTCTCTATGCCTTCAGTCCTGATCAGCCGGCACCGCCTGTCCTGTTGGCAAGTGCGGGGAATACGACGCTGCCTGGACTTGAACGGGCCCCCGAAGTCGTCGAGCGCGCCCTCCGACTCGGCACGGCGATTACGGATCCCCAGCGCGATTCACAGCATCGAGTCAGGATTGCCTCTCCGATCTCAGTCGATGGACGGGTGACGGGCGCGGCCTACGCAGAGTTTTCCACGGCACAATTCGATGAAGTCCTGGAATACCAACACCAATTGTCTTTGTCCCGGCGTGTGATTACGGGAGCAGTCATTGTGCTCGCCATTAACGTCTTTCTCTATTGGTACGTCCACCGCCCGGTCGGCGCGCTCCTCACCGCCGTCAAGGCCGTCACGGAGGGGACCATGACGACGACCGTACCGGTCAGCGGGGATGATGAAATCGGCACGCTCGCGAGCCGTTTCAATCGAATGGTGGAACGTATCCGAACGACGACGGATGAAAACGCGCGCCTCTTCGATGCGCTGCAGCAGGCTCACAATGATTTACAAGTGAAGGTCGATGACGCGACCGCAGAAATTCGCCAGAAGAATCGGGAGCTGGCGAGGACCAATGAGCTGCTGTCGAGCGCGCAGCGCGACGCCGCCCGGGCTCAGCGTTTATCGGCGATCGGCCAGTTGGCCGCGACCATCGCCCATAAAATCGGCACTCCTCTAACGGCCTTGTCCGGTCATATCCAACTGCTCCAAGAAGACCCCGATCTCACGAAAGACGCGCGGCGGCGTCTTCAAATTGTTGAAGGGCAAATCGATCAAACCAGCCATATCATTCAAGACCTCCTGATTTATGGCCGCAAGCCGGAGCCGATCCTCGAGTCTATGGATCTTAAGGCGTGCGTGGAGGATTGTCTCTCGCTCATGCGGCCCGAGATCGCGCGTCGAAACGTCATCCTGCTCACCGACTTCAATGACACTCCATTCACCGTTCACGGCGATTCCCAGCAATTGCAGGAAGTCTTTTGCAATCTGATCGACAATGCAATCGATGCCATGCCTGAGGCAGGAAGCCTGACGATTCGCATGCGTCGGGCCAGCATGTCCCAGCCGAACGACGAACGAGACGCGTATGCCGTCGATATTATCGATACCGGTCAAGGAATCCCTCAGGATAGGCTCGATCAGATTTTCCAGCCGTTTTTTACAACGAAAAAAGCAGGGCGTGGCACAGGGCTGGGTCTCGCCATTGCGGCAGAAACGATTCGTGCGCATGGAGGCGAGATGGCGGTCGAGAGTGAACCGGGGAAAGGCTCTCGTTTCACCGTGCTCCTCCCCCTTGCAAAAGGATAGCTATGACATCTGTTGAAGATTCCCAAGTACTGATCGTCGACGACGATACGGAGACGCTGGAATTGCTCCGTGAGATTGTCGGCAAGGAAGGCTATCGAATCGAAACGGCGGAGCACGCGCAGGCCGCCCTGGTCAAAGTCGATCAGTCCAAACCCGATGTCGTCATTACGGATCTCCATATGCCGGGCATGGATGGCTTGGCGCTCCTCAACGAACTAAAAAGTCGTTCCCCTGAAACCCTTGTGATTCTGCTGACTGCCTATGGGTCACTGAAAACGACGGTTGACGGTATTAAAGCCGGCGCCTTCGATTATTTGAGCAAGCCGTTCATCGTCGATGACATCCGCTTGGTCGTAAGACGCGCGCTCGAACATAAACGGGTCTTGTGCGAAAACCAGTCGCTGCGCGAGCAACTGCGCGATCGGTATCGATTCGATAACATCATCGGCAGCAGCCCCGGCTTGGTATCCGTATATAAATTGATCGCCCGAGTCGCCCAAACCGAGAGTACCGTCTTGATCCAGGGAGAGAGTGGAACCGGAAAAGAATTAGTCGCGCGGGCGATTCATGCCAACAGCCTACGGAGCGCCGGGCCCTTTATCACGGTCGACAGCGGCGCGTTGACTGAAAGTCTGCTCGAATCCGAATTGTTCGGCCATGAACGCGGCGCCTTCACCGGCGCGATCGCAACCAAAAAGGGCTTGCTGGAAAAGGCCCATCAAGGAACGTGTTTCTTCGATGAAATGGCCAATATCTCGCCGACTCTTCAAAGTAAACTCTTACGCGTGTTGCAGGAGCGAGAAGTCCGCCGCGTCGGGGGATCCGGAACGATGACGGTCGACGTTCGTATTATCGCGGCCACGAACAAGGATTTAAAGCAGCTTGTGGATTCCGGCACGTTTCGGGAGGATTTATACTATCGGTTGAACGTCGTCACCATCACCATTCCCCCTCTG
>DATEPO010000183.1:0-3459 GCA_035273145.1 Nitrospiraceae bacterium | reverse complement strand
GTCAAAATCCAGTACTGAGGGCCGATGTCTGCCGTCAATCGTCGGGAAAGCGCATCAGACGGCTCTGTCGTGACCGCCGTCATACTGTGCCGTAAGCTCGTAAAGATGGCTCGATAGGAAATTGGGCCTCCTGCCGGGGGCAGCATTCGCCGGCGCCTCTTGGTCTGTCGCGGTTTCAGCCTCATCGGCATGGATTCAATGAAAACATCATGGCTGGATAAGATCGGCAGGAGCGAGGGCGGGGACATCGCACTCCGTCGCTTCATCATTCACACCCTGTTCAGATATGCGGCGAGACGCCCCGCCAGCCGGCGAAAATGAAAGTCTTGAATAGCTGGATCGTCCCACGGCGTCGCGGAGAACTTGGACATTCCCGCTCGCGCCCGCTTGACGCACTCGAGTATCCCCGCGCGTATCTCCGCCGGACGCTCATAGCTGACCGCCAGACCTCGACCGGTTTGTCGCAGCACATCGGCGGCCGATCCTCCACTGCCGATGTTGAACACCGTCACGCCGGCCGCCATCGCATCGTAGAGTTTTAGCGGAATCTGTATCGGATGCCGTTCGTCCAGGACAAGAACGACATGCGATTCCAGCGTTTGCTTCAAGGCCTCACGCCGTGGAACGGACGTATGCAGACTGACCAGGCTGTCCAGACCGAGCGACCTCACCATCTCTTGTACCGGCTGTCCATCTGCAAGATCGACTTGGCCGACGAACCGTACACGGACGTCCTGCGGTTTCAGCGAACCGTCATCCAGTAAACTCTTCAGGCCCCCAAGAAACGGTTCGGGCGTTCGCCCATGATAGAACGTCCCGAAATACGAGAATATGACAGGATCGGGATAGGGGCGAGACCAATGCAGCCCCGAAAAGTCCGCCGGATCGAATCCGCTCATGAGGGTATGGAATCGTTCGATCGGAATGTCGGCATGTTCCTTCTTCGCTTCATCCGTCATCGCGGGTGTCACAGAAAGAATGAGATCGGCACGCCGCATGACGGTCGCAATCAGCCGTGTCTCGACGCGATCGGTCACTCCATTGCGAACAATGGGAAATTTATGGCGCAATGACCAGGGATCGCGAAAATCGGCGATCCACCGCACCCCGGTCCACTGCTTGAGAATCAGTCCCACGAGATGGCAGGTAAACGGCGGTCCGGTCGTAATGATATGTTGGATGCCGGTCCTACGGATCTCGCGCAACCCGCGGAGGACTGCCGGCACAAGCCAGGCGATCTCCCGGTCCGGGAGCCATAAAAAGGCCAAGAGCCAACGCTTCAACCCTCCGCGTGGGGCCGCATAACACTGCGTATACGGGACCACGATTTTGACCGCATGCTGCTGCCCCCTGCCCTGTTTGGCGGCCGCTCGTTCTTGAAATCGCTCATAGGTTTTCAAGGGATGCGGCCATTCAGCCGCGTGAGAAACGACAGGCCCAACTCCACCGTGGCCGTGAGCCATCCCTTCGGCGTGCGACGGTGCCGAGGCGGTGACGATCGTCGGACGCCAACCAAACGCAGGCAAATGGTCGGCGAATTTATTGGGCCGTACCGCCCCGACTGCCGAACTGGGCGGATAATAATAGCTGATGAGCAAGACAGGTTTCATAGGTGCGCAACAAGCGGTGTTTGTCCTTGCACACTGGACCTCTCGTTCAGGCACCGGTCTTTCCTCTTGAAATTCATGGCGCCGACGCTCCGTGACTTGAGGCAAGATCGGAGAGCCCGACCGTCTGTTTCCGTCTCAAGACCCACCCCATGACTTCCCAGAGCTCTTTCGCAAGAGGTCGTCTCATCAGCGACACCGCCGATCCGTACACGGCTACCCCGACAGTCGCCGCCACGACAAGCCTCATGAGGTGCTGCCAGAATTCCACTGTGGGAAGCGCCCATTGAACGGCCCAGACCGATAGAGCCATCAGGCCGGTGGGGACCGCAATGGGCCGCAGATGCCGGAATAATTCTTTGGCGCTGAGGTCCAATTCCTTCAGTGCTTCACTCGCCATCCAGACCATGGCAATTGGATAGACTAGGACCAACATGATCGCCGCACCGAGCGCTCCTTGCCAAAGCGCGCCGGCGACGAATGGTCCCGGCATCACGACCAGCAAGGCTATGGTCCATTTCAAGAGAAAACCGGATCGATAACGGGCCAACAAAACCGGCGGCAACAGCACCTCTACCGAATGCGTCAGGGCATAGAGACAGAACACTTGGAATAACGGCGCCACCTGGTTCCATTTGTCTCCCAGAACGACCGGGATAAGATCATACGCGACAAGCGCGAGTCCCACACACAGGGGGAGCGTCAGACAGGTCACCAGTCGAACAAGCCTCAGAAAAGCTGTCCGCATGCGTTGCTGTTCGTCTTGAATCCGCGCCATGACCGGCGCCGCCAATTGGTTCACTACCACTGAAATCTTCGTGACCGGCATGAGGGCCAACTGCTTGGCCATTGCATAGATGCCTAATGTCTGCTCGTTGGTTAATTTCCCCACGATCAAGCTGTCGAGTTGGGAATACACCGACCAGCCGAGATTGGCGCCGATCGCAGAGGCGCTAAACCGCAGCATGGCAGGAAGTCGTCTCCCGCTGAATTGCAAGCGTGGCCACCATGGGTAGAAAGCAATCAACGCGAGGGCTGCGATCACGGCCTGTACGATACTGCTGAAGACGAGTGCCCATACGCCCGCGCCGATCCATGCGAAGACCAGCATAACCGGTATCGATGCGGCTGCCGCCATTATCTCCGCCTGCGCGATCCTGTCCAACGCCAATCGTTTTCTGAGCATGGCGTCCGGGACAAGACGAAAGGCGAAGAGCAAGAGTGTCACACCGCTTACGCGCAGGACCGCCGTGAGCTGCGGACTATCGAACCAGTGGGCGATGGCCGGCGCAAATGCATACAACGACAGATATGCAAGGCTTGTCATAAGAAGGGTGAGCCAAAAGCACCCTTGAAGCTCCTTCTCCTCCACCTCGGGAAACTGCACGATTGCCCATCCCAATCCCATGTCCGCGACCATCGCAATCGTGCCCGTCCAAATCCCGACGAGCGCTATGACACCGTAATCGCTTGGACTCAACCACCGGGCCACCAGCAAGGTGCCGATAAAAGACAGCACTTGCACGCCGCCGCGTGACCACACCATCCAGAACACTGATTTGGCGATCTGTTCCTTCATGAGCGTGCGTTGCCTTCTGAGAAGATGGACTTGTCCGGCGAAGTGACCATCATCGTCGGTTGGCCCCGAGGAATACCGACAACAATCACCAGACCTATCATCGTTGCTCAATTATTGGGCGCCACGAGTCCATACGCCCCGGCGGGAGCGGCGCGCCCCGCGCCGCTCCCATAGTGTGCATTCCAAATCGCAAAGACCAGCAACGACCACAGGGCCAAGATCTGGGACCACTGGCCGGCCTGCCGCGCCGCCTCGTAGTGGTCCACGTAGGCC
>DATEPO010000182.1:0-6917 GCA_035273145.1 Nitrospiraceae bacterium | reverse complement strand
TCACTTCAGCGGCACCCGCGACACGATTCGACATCCAGTGTCCTTCCGTTTCGAGAATTTCGACACGCGCTGTGAATATAGCGACTTCACTAGACAAACGCTTCAGAATTGCGGCTCTCGTGAGTTCACGATTCTTTCTCTGAATTCTGCCTTCAAGAAGTTCACCGCTGGACACATCATGAATGGTTGGTCAAATTCATTTTGGACCTCGTTCATGATCACGATCGTTTAGGCTTTGCAGATACGTGGACTATGCCACGACCAAGACACCTGACAAGAGCGACATCAGCCATATCCTGATTCTTCATTCTTCAATCCTGCTACCGAGGAGTCACTATGTCGATATCATTCGGGCGAGGACCTGAAGTATGTGGCCGCTATTCCCTGCGGATTCTGCACAAGATCCATTGCAGTTGGTAGCGAGACTTCGGGTATGTCAGCCAGGAAAGACTGGACCGATAGAAGCGATATGAGGAGATAGAATATTTTCAAGTCCTGAGGAATCTCAATAAAGCGGGAAGCAACTTTGGGTGAATAGGTTAGATGACGTAACGGTTACCCGGAAACTTGGAAAAGCTCTTGAATGCTTCGGCCGGAATAGTATCCCACGCGTTAGACTTTCTGTTCTTGGGGCTGCACATCGGTGAGGAGCATAAGCTTCAGCACCTCCGTCGGCGTAATGCGGTTCAGGTAGGCAGGCGCCACTTCACTCATCTGCACCATGCGCAGAATGGCGAGGTCCGATTCTTCGCCCAAATCCACAATGCGGGTCTCGACGTTCTGCTCGGTCGTTTCATAGACGACGATGATCGGACGCAGCCGATCGGCCGGATTCACGTTGGCGACCACTCCGATCGAGCCATCGGAGAGTTCCACCAGCGTGCCGGGAGGGTACACACTAAGAACCCTCACCAAGGCGGTAATCACTTTGATCGACAGGGAAGCTTGTCGCTTCACATAGAGCTCAGATAGCGCCTGATTCGGTTGCAACCGGTCCTGTGTGAACTGAGGACTCACGAGGTCCTGGTATTCATTCACGACTCCAAGAATCTGCGCGAGCGGATGAATCTGCGCGGCGGGGAGACCGTGTGGATAGCCGTTCCCGTCAAGGTGTTCATGATGCTGTTCAACGATGCCGGCGATTTCCGGAGGGACGCTTGGCAACTCAAGAATGAGATCTTTACTATAGACAGGATGGCGCTGAAACGCTTTCAGTTCCGCTCGTGTGAAAGGCTCTCGTTTGAATCGAATCGATGACTGGAGGCGCTGTTCCCCCACATCATGCATGAGGCCGGCCAAGCCTAGTAAGGTTAAGTCGTTCGCTGATAACTCCAAATCCCGCCCGACAAGGAGGGCGAGCAGACAGGTGTTCAAGCCATGGACGGCCTGTGCCTGATCCATTCCATTCAGATGAATCACGTCCGCTACTCCGAGAGATGCCTCGGGTTGCATGAGCTGCTGGGTAAACTGTGAGACGATGGCCTTGGCTCCGATTGCCCCGACGGCTTTTCCGTCTGCAATCTGTTTGAGCGCTTCACGGCTGCGGCGAAGGGTTTGGCTGTACAGCGTATTGGCCTGCTGTAACGCAAGACGCGGGGTTATTGATGGCCTACGTTCTGCGGGTTCTGAGATGGCCTCCTGGTCTTCAATCAAAGCATGGAGCCCTGTGAGTTCTGGAGGCGGCGTGTCATCCGGCACAGTGGCCGATTCAGGATCTGAAAGCGTAGGGTGATAGAACAAACTACTCAATTTGAGGCTGCGAATGGTCTGCAATTGTTTCTGCGTTGCAAGCTTAAACCGATTCTTAGGAAACGGGTGCTTATACCAGGGCAAATCAATCCAGATTTGCATGCCCAGCCGCAGAGATCCGAATGAAATCGAGGTATAGCCCTGCTTCGTGGGCGTCTCAAAGAATTGAGAAAACATATTGCTCATATCGGCATAAACGGAATGAGTCTTGAGCGGCGGCGTGTGAGTGTTGCGCCTGCGATGGGTCGGGCCGACGTTCAGGAGAGCTTCTGCTGTGCCTCTCTGCTCTTGAGTTTTGACTGCGGCCTGCTGATCCCATAAGATGCACCATTCAAATCTGAACAGTAGGGTAGTCGCCACCAGAGACCATTTTCGTATCAAGGGACAAGACATGATCAGTGTGACTCCTAGTGAAGGAGGGAATCGAGGCGGCCTGTTGACCCGCCCGTGGAAAAGGTATTGTGCTGCCGCTTTGATTCAGACAGTAGCCATGCTGATCGCGCTTGTGAGTGAGGCGGGCCAAGAGGAATGGCTTCAAGCCAATCGCGTGAAACTTCGGCCTGGCGGATTTGACGGACAGACACTGATCACCATGGAGATTGCGCAAGGTGGCGACGTTTGGATCCGGCAGGAGGTGAAGGAGAAGGACGGAGTGGCCGCTCTTACGCTGTTGCTTGTTGGCGGAAAAGCGGTAGCCGTCGCGGGCGGTGAGTTACCGAGCGGCACCGAGCTGGACATCTTGGATCGCGTCGGCCTTCAACTGCAATTAGTGGAGCACCTTCTGGGCCGAGCCTATCCGGATGGGCCGGATTCTGTAAATGGCCATGAAAAGATTGCCGTTCAGGAAAAGAAGGAGCCTATACAGATCGGGACGACGGGTTCTAAGGGCTATTTTTCTCCGCCCTGGAGTGTGGCAGGTCAAGCCACACCGCTTGCGACCGGCAAAGTTGGTTTCGATTTTACATTCTCATTTGCGCCTGAGAAATCAAAAGAGAAGGCAGACAAAAAAACGAATAGGATGAAGTCCAACAAACTGAAGTTTGCCGGCATTTGGCAACGAGACCCGCGGACACCTCACTTTGATGATCGCCTGCCGCTGGAAGGGTGGAAGATTTATCTGCTCGGGACGCGCGGCGGCCAACATACGATTCAATATGGAGCTGTCCTTACGGAGAGATATAAAACCTTGGGCGACCTCCGCCAGGCTCTTCAAAAGCAGCCGTAGCATAGACGGCCTATCTCGCTGAAGCTGTAGACCTATAAGGGCAGCCACAGAGCGGCGCTGGAGGAATGAAGGAGTCCGAGATTGTTTTGACTAAGTATGTCTGCACTGCCGGGGATTCGAACTATGCTACATTTGAGCGTGAGGACATCATGGCATTCATCATCGAATCACGACAGACAAACCTCGCTCTACCAAAAGGAATCCGTGATTGTCCGTAGCGCACCTCGTTTCGCGGTTTCCCTGCTCGTCGCGTTTTCTGGGAACCAAAAGGGCGTCGGCGTGATTCGGAATCTCTCCATCAACGGTTGTTGCATCTCGAGCGGGACCGTTGTAAAAGCCGGCGAGTCCCTGACCCTAAAATTCCATCCCGGCGACAATGGCCCTGTGATCCACATTGACCTTGCCGAAGTTCGTTGGGCCACGGCGTGGGAATTCGGCGTCGTGTTTCAGTCCCTGCTGCTTGAGGAGCAACGTCGCCTCCTGCATTTCATCACGACCTTGCCGTCCGCCTAATTAGTTTCTGTACTTCTCCGTGTGCTCTCCTTGGTCGCTCACCAGAGTGTCTCAAGCAAGACTATCAGCATCGGATAGACCCCGGTCAGGTCCAGGAACCAGAATGCCTATTCGCTCACATGGGTCGAATCTCTGGTGGCATACGCGTATCAATAGATGTCTCATCCGTCTTGCCTGAGACGCCGTTGACGGCACAGAGTAGACGCTGTGTCTACTTGTCTTCGAAGATAAATCAAGACCTTATCAACGCGTGCAATCAGGTGCACTTCTTGAAACTGTTCAAGGCAGCACTGCATTTTGAACAAGGAGGACACCATGAACTGTGAGCGTTGTCAGGGACTGTTTCTAGCGGACCGATACAATGTTTTGGCCGGTGTCGATTTGCGTGAATATGTGATGTGGCGATGCGTCAACTGTGGGAATATCCTTGATTCTCAGATTATGAAACACCGTACGCTTCAAAAATATCATGTGCCTATCGCGGCTTCTGCATATGAGCCTGTCACCACGTTCACTGAGGCAGTTATAGACAATGGATGATGAGGAGGGGCCTTCGATGCGTCACAAACCGACGGTTTTGATCGTTGATGATGATAGCGACATGCGGGTCTACTGCGCCAAGGCGCTTGAGAGCGAGGGGTATCGGACGATAGTGTCGTCCAACGCTGCGGCTGCTCTTGACGCGCTTGGCCGGCAGCCGATCAATCTGCTGATCACCGATTTTCTGCTTGGGCCGCCGGTTCCCCGGTTAGCTGGTCATCCGCGATCACGGCCCGTCCTTACTGGGGTGGGGTTAATGCAGAAAGCGCTGGCCGGATACCCCGACCTTCGTGTAGTGCTCATGTCGGCCTATGGGGACCAGCTCTTACATACACCAGGGATGGATCCGAAGAAGCAGCCGATGTTGCGCAAACCATTCCATGCCGAGTCGTTGCGCCTGGTTGTGCATGAGGCCCTGCACGTGCAAGCCACGCCGGCGGCGCAACAAGATGCGCTCCCCGAGGCGGTCCTGGTGCCCCGTGCGCACCCCCGATTTCAGGTCAATCATGCAGTTATCTTTACGGGGCGCGTTGAGGGTCAGGGGGTAGTGTCCAATCTTTCACTTGGAGGCTGCCACATTCAATCGTCCCATCTGGTTCGGCCGGACACTTATCTGACGGTGCTCTTGACGCTTCCCGATATCGTCCAGCCTCTGAAAATTAATGTGGCGGTCGTTCGGTGGACTCGTCCTGGAGTCTTCGGCCTAGAATTTCGATACGTTGAACAGTCGGTTCGAGAACGACTCGCGCGCTATCTATCCATGCTTAGTCAATGTACGCACGCTAATCACGATTGACATTAGATTGAGTTTCTTGCGCCACGGCATTGAAACCGGCCGATGCACATCTGGATGGACAATTCTCCTCCCTCCGCGATCTTCTTGTCTAAATTATTGAAGATCCGTACCTTCCAAAATCATTATCTCCTTGGCACCAGTCGTCGTTTCCGTCTCCCATGGACTGTTATACGAATATTTACCTGAGCAATTAAGGGAATTGACGAATGGGCGTATTCCAACATACTTAAGGGCACGACCATGATACTCACTAAGTGAAAGTTACGGCCGTTCGACGCTCCCCTTCCAAATGACCGAATGACCAGACGATAGCAGTCGTATGGTGCGACGTCGAGAATTGGTTCTGGCTCATCTCGCATGGAGGCGCTCTTGAGTCTGGCTCTCTCGTACGGATCAGGGATAGACCGCGATAATTATTTGGCCCGCTATTTTCCGGAACGTCGACGCACTGATATTCCTGGTGTCCTTTCGGTCGCAGGCGGATACATCAGCGTCTACGACGATATCATTCTGTTCCACGATGATCTTGCGGTGATGATCGGACTCGTTCCGGACAACGGGATGGAGAGCACCTAACGATAAACGAACTCAGTAGGCAAGGGAATCTGGAGGGCTTCTCATGGACTTTCGCGAAGATCTGAGGGAAGAGGAGATGGGAGTCTTGGAACACTATGGGCGCAGGCTTTCCTCTCTGGCCGGGGACCACCTCTCCTTCGATCCCTATCATGAAGCCCTGTTTATTCTACGCGGCGGGTTGCAAGCGAAAGCCATTGATGCAGGCGGTAAGACGGTGGTGCGGATGTATACGACCGGCGAGGTACTGAATGAACTCTCTGTGGTGACGGCGCGCGTCTCCCTTTTGAACGTGATGGCATTGGTTCCCAGCGAGTCTCTCGTGGTGAGCCAGGACAGCGTTGACGTTCTCGTCACGGAACACCCCAAAGTTGCCGCCAAACTGTTTCGCCATTTTGCCAAACTCGTCATTTACCGGACGGTTCCACACCGCTATAACAGCCACAGTCCATCTGTCCTTCCCGCGCTACGTGTGCAAGATCCTCTTTCACAAGCGTCCTAGGTATTGCGCGCGCCACAGATCCCGCACTCCTAAAGCGATGGAAGTTGGTCGCTGGCGGGAAACCGTTTCTAACCCGCTGGAGTCGGACCATGGCAGTTCGCGAATCCACGTAGCCGATACGCGACGATTCTTCAGAAGGCTTCAAATCGTTCGCGTTGGAAGAACGCGGCTTGAAATGGTGAAGCATATTGTGATGAAGAACAGATGGCCTTGCCATTGTTAAAAGACGGCGCCCGAGACGAATGAAGCGCCGGTCTGTGCGGATAGCTATAAGCTATCCGCCTGCCAATGTCGCTGCAAGACCTAACCCTCCATCGGCTTTCTGAGCGTTGAATACAGATTTCTATCGGAGTAGCGTATGGGCATTCAGTTTTCAACCGACATAGACTAAGTTTGCCGGGAGGAACTGACCAGAGTCATGGAGTTCGCTCCCATTGGAAAGAAAGACCGAAGAAACTTGAATTGGCGTTCCAGAACACTCTGGTGCGATGTTGCCTATCACGACGGGCGGCTCATCGGTGCGGGGAGCTGTTTCAGCTGGGGTTTGGCACGCCGCAATTTATGATGTCGTGGTCTTTTCGGAATATCAAGGGAAAGGCATAGGGACCTGGATCGTGCGCCGTATCCAGGAAGCGAATGTCGATGTAATCGTGTTTTTCCGGCCCGGCAAAGAGGCTTTCGGCAACAAGCTTGGATTGCGGAAAATGAAGAGAGCGATGGCGGTTATGTCCAACCAGAGTTTCGTCATGAGAAGGAGGTATTGAATAGGGCCGAACAAAGCGATGCAGTGTACGGCCTATAGCTCGCGGCGCGTGTGAGTGCCATGAAGGAACAACATGCAAAGTAATGAAGAGGAGATACGTGAACTCGTCGCGACATGGATAACCGCGACAAAAGCGGGCGACATCGAAACGGTCCTGAGCTTAATGGCGGAGGATGTCGTATTTTTGATGCCCGGCCGACCGCCCATGATCGGAAAGTCGGCGTTCGCCGCCGCAGCAGGGCTCCACTCAGATCGG
>DATEPO010000181.1:0-23387 GCA_035273145.1 Nitrospiraceae bacterium | reverse complement strand
CATAGTCGTGATCGGAGTGAATAATGAAGCGGCGGAGTATGCCTTAGCCATGCTCGCCTATTCTCCGTCGGTCTCAATCGCGACGAACGGAAAAGACATCCGGTGGGATCACGTACGGGCCGAGTGGCTGGAGGTCTATCGGGTGCCTGTGCGGCGAGATCGCATTGTGCATGTGGAGCACGAGGACGGACAGATCCGAGCCTTGCAGTTCGAGAAGGAGGTCCGACTCCAAACGGAGGCCGTCTTTACCACACGCGGCGACATCTACCATACCGTGTTAGCAGAGGGAGTCGGGGCGGATTTGGATCGCGATGGGCAAATCAAGGTGAACGAGGACATGAGGACCAGTGTCCCGGGATTGTATGCCGCCGGCTGTGTCACCCCTGCCAATTGCCAAATGATCATTGCCGCAGGGCAAGGCGCGGTCGCCGCGCAGGCCATCAATCGAGATCTCTTTGAGGAAAGTTTGAGAACCCATTCATTGCCGGTCTATCAAAGGAGTTCGAAGTTCGGGGTTCGAGGTTTCAGACACACCGTCGCACCTCGAACTAGGGTCAATCAATGAAAATGACTACACGCATCGCCGCCGTCGCCGACCTCCACTGCCCCCGGACAAGCGGGGAGGTGTTAAAGCCGTTTTTCACTGAGTTGGCGTCCCAAGCCGATATCATTTTATTGTGCGGAGATCTGACCGACTATGGAAAGCCTGAAGAAGCGCACGCTCTTGTGCACAGCCTCGCCGGAGTGGGCCGCATTCCGGTGCTGGCCGTGCTTGGAAATCACGACTATGAATGTGGACAAGCTGAAGAGGTAGAACGGATCCTCTGCGGGAGTGGTGTGAAAATACTGGACGGCACATCGGTGGAAATCGACGGCATTGGATTCGCCGGCGTGAAAGGCTTCGCCGGAGGGTTTGGCGATCGAATGCTTCAACCATGGGGCGAACCGATCCTCAAGCAGTTTGTCCACGAAGCCGTGGAGGAGGCGCTGAAGCTGGAGTCGGCCTTGGCTAAAATGCCGACCGCTTCCCGCATCGTCCTGCTGCACTATGCGCCGATTTACGCCACAGTCGAGGGGGAGCCGTTGGAAATTATTCCGTTTCTCGGCTCCAGCCGACTGGAAGAGCCGTTGAACCGATATGGCGTCACCGCTGTCTTTCACGGCCACGCGCATCACGGCAGTCCGGAAGGGCGCACGCGGGAAGGGGCGCCTGTCTACAACGTCGCCATGCCGCTCCTGCGCAGCCGATTTCCCGATCAGCAGCCCGTTCGATTCTTCGACGTGCCCGCGACGGCGGAAACGGTGGCGCCATGAGAAAGGCCCCATCGATGGAGATCGAGACGGCCCATGACATCTATCGTGAAGGGCTCATGGCGCTTCAAACTTCGGCCGTTCCCTTCTTGGTCGGCGGCGCCTTCGCGTTGGAATCCTATACAGGGCTCGTACGCCGGACCAAAGATTTGGATGTGTTTGTCCGGCCCGATCATGCCGAACCGCTGCTGGCGGTCCTGTCACAGGCGGGATACCGGACTGAAATGCGTTTTTCCCATTGGCTCGGCAAGGCCTTCAAGGACGATCACTTCATCGATATTATTTTTGGCTCGGGGAACGGCGTGTGTCCGGTGGATGAATTATGGTTCACGCATGCGGAACCGGCTACGATTCTCGGTCTGCCGATTCAGATCGTCCCTCCTGAAGAAATGATCTGGTCGAAGGCGTTCATCATGGAACGAGAACGCTACGACGGCGCCGACATCGCCCATATGCTGCGCGCGCGCGCCCGAATGCTCGATTGGCCGAGGATGCTCGCTCGCTTTAAGAATCACTGGCGCGTCTTATTCAGTCATCTGATTCTGTTCGGCTTTATCTATCCGGCGTATCGCCTCACGGTTCCAAAATGGGTCATGGACGAATTGATGCACCGACTCCAACAGGAAATGTCCTCTGTGCCTGCCGATAACCGCCTTTGTCAGGGCACCCTTCTCTCATGGTCCCAATATCTGATGCACACGGAGAGCGGCGACTATGTGGATGCGAGGCATTATCCACGGGGTACGCTGACCCAGGAAGAGACGGCGCGGATTACGGAGACGATGAGAGGAGAAGAGAGGGAGTAAAGGAGGCGACCATGGTTGACAAAAGTGTGAAGAAAGTCAGCTCCGGATACTCTCCCAAAGGAGACATGGGGCAAAAATACTTGGCGTCCGGGAAGAGCGTGTCGATGCGATTGTGGGAAGACGAACCTGGGGGGGAGTTGCAGCCGCCGACCCAGCGGCAATACGAGACGGTCGGGTATGTGATTAAAGGCCGGGCGGAACTGCAACTCGAAGGACAGACCATTTTGCTCGAGGCCGGTGATTCATGGGTCGTGCCGAAAGGATCGTCCCACAGCTACACCATATTGGAGCCGCTGACTGCGGTGGAAGCGACGAGTCCGCCGGCGCAGGTGCATGGCCGCGATGAATAACAGAATGCTGAAAATGGTCGCCGGCGGCGTTCTCGGTTTGCCAACATCGTCAACGTACGCTTGCGGTGTTGGCCGCACCTGCGGCCTTGTTGGACGACCGTTTTGAACATCCTGCTCATGATCATAAGGCAGAGCGAAAGGTCCTGCGATGAAGGCACAGCAACTGAGAGAAGAACTTCAGGAGGGTGACACGCGCGATTTGCGACATCGGCGCGGCATCGTCGCATTCTCGCTGATCGGGATGGCCAGTATGGCGGCGGTAACCTTGTATCAGATGGGTCTGATCCGCCATTTGCCCGACCCGCCCCTTTCCCGGTTCGATTCTGATCGGGTGAATGGCTCGGATACCGCCTATCAGTATGGTGTACCGGACGGGACGCTGACGCTTGCGGGGCACGCGACGAATGCGGCAATGGCGGCGTTCGGCGGCATACGCCGAGCCGTTGAGCAGCCGTGGGTGCCGATCGCAGCGTCGGGCAAGGCCGGCCTGGAGGCTGCCGTTGCCGCGAAGTATCTCTTCTACCAAATGCCGGTGGTCGAGAAAAAATGGTGCGGGTACTGCATCGTCGATGCGCTCATGCACATCGGCACCTTTGCCCTGACGCTCCCCGAAGCTTTCAGAGCAATCTTGAAAGTCCTCGGTACCCAACCTCGAACCCATAACCTCGAACCACGAATCACAAGATGAGGTGACCTATGTTCCCCGATCATCGATATTCCACACTCGCGGGCCGTATCTTGATCGCGGCCATTTTTCTCATGTCCGGAATCGGCAAGATCGCCGACCCACAAGGGACGCAACACTACATGCAAGCGATGGGAATGACCTGGGCCACGACGCTCTTTTACGTCGGCGCCATCGTCATCGAAGTCGGCGGCGGTTTGTCGCTCCTCTTGGGATATTGGACGCGGGCCGGCGCCGTCGCGCTGATGTTGTTCATGATTCCCACGACGTTGGTGTTCCATACCAATTTCGGAGACCAAAACCAAATGATTCACTTCTTAAAGAACCTGGCCATGTTCGGCGGCCTGTTTTATGTGGCGGCCTATGGGGCAGGTCCTCTGAGTCTGGATGCCCGTCTCCGGGGTGGGCCGATGGGGCAGCCTCACCTCAATATCGGGATACGGGAAGAAGAGCAGGAATGGCGGCGAAGAACGAGTGCATGACGGAAAGAATGTAGTGATGTGACGATCTGTTGATTGAGGGTAAGGATTGTTGATCTGGTGATTTGTTAACTGAAGAGATTGGAAGATCGTGTTTTCCGTGTATCAACAGGTCAACAAATGCTTAAAATTCCTGATGAGATATCTTGTGGTCCTCGGCACATTCGTACTTCTGTTCTGCCTTGAACGGCGCCGGCCTCTCCGCCGAACGGTGGAGTCTCCAGTACAACGGACGGGGCGAAACCTTGCTGTGGCCGGATTGGCCGCTGTCGCGCTGCGGCTGGCCGAACAACCAGTGGCTCAGAGGCTCACGGCGCTCGTGGAACGCCGACGATGGGGCCTTCTGCAGGTGGCCGGTTTACCTGCACGGGTGGAGACGGTCATTGCGATCCTCCTGTTGGACTATACCTTATATTTCTGGCACGTGCTGACACACCGTGTCCCGTGGTTGTGGCGCATGCACATTGTCCACCATGTCGATCTGGATTTGGATGTCTCCACGGCCGTTCGATTTCATGCGGCTGAGTTGCTCGTCTCGGTCCTTTGGCGCGCGGGACAAATCCTCTGCATCGGGGTGAGGCGGCAGACGCTGTCGTTATGGCAGACGCTGACCCTCTTGTCCGTATTGTTTCACCATTCCAATGTGCGACTGCCTCTTGTGCTGGAACGCATCCTTGTCCATTTCATCATCACACCGCGGATGCACGGCATCCATCATTCGATCGTGAAGGATGAGACGGACTCGAACTGGTCGAGCGGTTTAACCATCTGGGACCGCCTCCATGGAACCTTACGGCTCGATGTGCCGCAGGGCGCTATCACGATCGGCGTGCCGGCCTATCGCGTGCCTGAAGAGATTACGTTAAGACATTTGCTGGCGATGCCGTTCGAGCCGCAACGACCAGCGTGGTGTTAGATATGGCGTTATACGTTCATCGTTATTCGTTCAACGCAAGAAGTCCGGATCAAGTTGTGTTTTTTCACGATTAACCTTTAACGATTCACGAATAACGATCTTCCAATGAATAACGAATAACGATCAACGAGGGGCATACAATGACGCAAGTGTTACACGGACAGACACGCAATAGCATCGACGATATCTGGGGAGAACGGACGCCTACGGTGAACCGGCAGTGGCCGATTCGGGTAGACAGTCAGATCGAAGAAGAGCCTGAGCGCTGGGTGCAATCCGCCTGTGTCTTGTGTTCCAACGGATGTGGGTTGGATATTGGGATCAAGGCCGGCCGGATCGTCGGTGTGCGGGGCCGTGAAGGCGATCGGACCAATCATGGGCGGCTCGGACCGAAGGGCCTGCATGGTTGGGTGGCGAATCAGAGCCGTGATCGACTCACCCGGCCGTTGATTCGGCACAACGGCGAACTTCGCGAGGTGACGTGGGAGCAGGCGATGGATGCGATCGTCCATCGGACGAAAGACTTGATTGAGAAGCACACGGCCAGTTCGATCGGATTTTATACCAGCGGGCAATTGATGCTCGAGGAATACTACACGTTGGGGGTCCTCGGAAAAGCCGGCATCGGCACGCCGCACATGGACGGCAACACACGACTTTGCACGGCAACGGCGGCCATGGCGCTGAAGGAATCGTTCGGCACCGACGGTCAGCCGGGATCGTACACGGATCTCGACGTGACCGACGCCATCATGCTGATCGGCCATAATATGGCGTCTCAGCAAACGGTGCTCTGGATGCGGATTCTCGATCGGCTCGCGGGTCGGAATCCGCCGAAGGTCGTCGTGATCGATCCGCGCAAAACGGAAACGGCCAAAGAAGCGGACGTGCACTTGGCTCCACGAGTCGGCACGAATGTCGCGGTCCTCAACGGCCTTCAGCATCTCCTGATCCGGAACGGACACATCGATCGTCCCTGGATCGCCGGCCATACGGTGGGTTTGGAGCAGGTGGAGCAGATCGCCCAGAAGTGGACGCCTGAACGTACGGAGCAGGTGACCGGCATCCCGGCGCGTGATCTGCGCGACGCAGCCGACATCATCGGTGAGAGCCCAACACTGATGTCCACGGTGCTGCAAGGCGTCTATCAATCCCACCAGGCCACGGCCGCATCGGTGCAGGTCAATAATATTCATCTGCTGCGCGGACTCTTAGGCAAACCCGGTTGTGGAATCTTTCAGATGAACGGTCAGCCGACCTCGCAAAATACCCGTGAATGCGGGGCCGACGGCGACATCCCGGGGTTTCGCAATTGGGAAAATCAAGAGCATCTCAATGAGCTGGCGCGCCTCTGGAATATCGATCCGTTGAAGTTGCCCACGTGGGCCCCGCCCACACATGCGATGCAGATCTTTCGGTATGCGGAAGAAGGCTCGATCAAAATGCTCTGGATCAACGGCACGAATCCGCTCGTCTCCTTGCCGGAACTCGGCCGCATCCGACACATTCTCAAGAAGTCCGGGCTGTTCGTTGTCGTCAACGACGCCTTTCCGACCGAGACGACTCAACTGGCCGATGTCGTCTTGCCCGTCGCCCTGTGGGGGGAAAAGACCGGCTGTTTCACCAACGTCGATCGGACCGTTCATATTTCACATCGAGCGATCGATCCGCCAGGCGAGGCCCGTTCGGACTTCGATATCTTTCTCGATTATGCGCGTCGAATGGATTTTCGCGACAAGGATGGCGCGCCGCTCATCAAATGGACCACGCCGGAAGAGGCGTTCGAGGCCTGGAAGGTCTGCTCCAAAGGGCGGCCGTGCGACTACAGCGGGATGAGCTATGAGAAGCTCAGCCGCGGACCGATTCAGTGGCCGTGCAACGATGAGCATCCGGACGGCACCGAGCGTATCTACACCCAGGGCGTTTTCAATACCGATGCCGATTATTGTGAAACGTTCGGCCACGACCTGACGACCGGGGCGGTGAACCAGCCGGAAGAATATCGGGCGCGCGACCCACGAGGCAAGGCCATCCTGCACGGTGTCGAGTATCAACCGCCCCATGAAGAGCCGGATGACGCCTATCCCTTCTGGGTCACCACCGGGCGCATCGTCTATCATTTCCACACGCGAACGAAAACGGGCCGGTCCAAAGAGTTGCATGACGCTGCGCCGGATGCGTTCGTTCAAATGCATGCGGACGATGCCGCTCGGTTAGGTGTTCACGAGGGCGATATGGTCGAGGTGGAATCGCGACGGGGACGGATCAGTGCGCCGGCGCGGATCGGAGATATTATTCCAGGCCATGTCTTCGTGCCGTTTCATTACGGCTATTGGGACGTGTCTGACCGGTCGCGGGCCGCCAATGAATTAACCATGACGGAATGGGATCCGGTCAGCAAACAACCGTATTTCAAGCATGCGGCCGTCCGTGTGCAGAAAGTGAAAGCCGGCTCGCTCGGAGAGCGGATGGCGGAAACCGCCGCGCAGGTTGGGGAGCAGATCAAGAACGTGGCCAAAGAAGCTCTCGAAGCGCCTGCGAAAGTGAAAAAGGCGCTGATCATGGCCGAAGGCGAACGCCCGATCGTGATCTATATCGGGCTGGCGCACAAAAGCGACGCACATCTGGCCGAGGCGTTCACGAATGTCGCGCAGCATCACATCGCGGAGCCGGATATTTACGCGACGTGCATGCTGATGGCGCAATGGTCGAAAGCCCACGTCGAAAAACTCAAGCCCTTTGCCGTGCGGTACCAGGAAGAGCGGAACAAGGAGCCGGATCGATTACGGGACGCGCTGTTCCAAGGGCCAAGGACAGGCGGCATCGGATTGCTGCGCGATCTTCATGACCTATGGTTAGGGACCTCAGAGGTGCGTCTGAGTTATGAATGTTTGATTCAAGCCGCCAGGGCGTTGCGGGACAAGGAGTTGCTGGACGCCTGTGCCTCGTTCGAGAAGGATGCCGATCGCCAGCTGGCCTGGTTGCGGACGCGGATCGATCAGGCAGCGCCGCAAGCGTTAGTAGTGACGTGATGCTGAAAATGGCCGGCTAGCTGCGTTCTCGGGTCGGAACAATCCTCAACGTGCCCCAGAGGGTACGCCTCCGGTTTGTTCCGACCCTGCGGCCTTGCTATCCGCCATGTTAAGCATCCCGCATCGATTGTCTTCATGTGAGGCGACAATCACAGACCATGAGATTCCCAAAATTTCGAGAACCTATTTGAACGCCCGCATTGCTATCGGTTCCGGACCTAGGATCGACAATCAAAAAGCATCAGATCATCAGATCAACACATTATAAGCACCATGAATCCACATCTACGATTGGGTCGCATTGCCGACATCGAGATCGGCATTCATTATAGTTGGATTGTCATTGCGACAGTGATCACGTTGTCGCTTGGTGCTCACTTTGCCGAGGTGAATCCGCAATGGGCGACGGGGGTGCTTTGGACGGCCGCCGTTGTCACGGGCCTATTGTTTTTTGCGTCGATTGTTATCCATGAGCTGGGCCATGCGCTCGTTGCCAGAGCGCGCGGTCTGCCCGTGCGATCCATCACCTTGTTTGCGCTCGGTGGCGTGGCGTCGATTGAAAAAGATGCGGCCGACGCGAGGACGGAATTCTGGATGGGCATTGCCGGTCCGCTGACCAGCGTCGGTATCGGAGCAGTCTGCATCGGGGTGGCGTGGGCGCTCGGGTGGGGCATGAACTTGACGCCGGTCGATCCGCCGATGGCTGTCCTGGTATGGTTGGGCTACATCAATATTATGTTGGCGGCTTTCAATATGATTCCGGGATTTCCAATGGACGGAGGACGCGTCTTGCGCGCGGCCCTCTGGGCGGCCACTGGAAACGCCGACCGTGCGACCCGGATTGCCGCTCGCATCGGTGAAGGAGTGGCGCTGCTCTTTATCATGTTCGGTGTATGGCAGTTTTTTAGCGGAGCGGGGGTCGGCAGTTTATGGATGGCGCTGATCGGATGGTTTCTCCTGGATGCAGCGGGCGCCGCCTATATGCAAGTGGATGCGGTCGCCACGCTCAAGGGGCTTCGCGTCCGGGATATTATGGCTGACGACTGTCTCCGTGTTGAGGCCCGCACTCCATTGCGAACCTTTGCCGATGACTATTTGTTGCGCACCGGGCGGCGGTGTTTTGTGGTGGAGAAGGACGGACAGATCGAGGGACTCATCACGGCGGCCGATCTAAAACACGTCGATCGCGACCGTTGGGCATACGTGACCGTCGGCGGCGTGATGCGTCCGCTGAACCGGCTTCGCACCGTCACACCCGAGACGCCCGTGGTGGAGGCGCTACAGGCCATGGGTCAAGAGGACCTGAATCAATTACCCGTCGTGTCCAATGGACGCGTCGAAGGCATGTTGTCGCGGGGACGAGTGATACAGGTGCTGCAGACACGCGCAGAACTCAGTATGTAAGACCGTTATCCGTGGAATCGTTATTCGTTAAACGGCAGAACCTGACCCAGACTTTGTTTTCATTTACGATTCACGTTTAACGATTCTCGAATAACGCTTCCAAAGCCATGTCATCTGCCACAACGCTCACACCGATCGATCCCGTGGAATCGGCGAAGAATGCCGGGCTTCGCTATGTCACCGATGCGGGCCCCGGGATTCGGCGAAAGAAAGTGGGAACGGGAATGGTCTATCTTGATCCCAACGGGAAGACTATTCGAGATGCCGAGGTGCTCGGCCGAATTAAATCGTTGGCGATTCCGCCGGCGTGGCGGGAGGTGTGGATTTGCCCGATCGCGCATGGGCATGTGCAGGCGACCGGACTCGATGCCAAAGGGCGAAAACAATACCGGTATCATCCACGATGGCGTGAGGTTCGGGATGAAACCAAGTACGATCGGATGCTGGTCTTCGCGCGGGTGTTGCCCAAGATTCGCCAACGCGTCGAGCGCGATCTCGCGCAGCCGGGCTTGCCCCGCGAGAAAATCCTGGCAACTGTCGTCCGATTGCTGGAAACGACGTTGATTCGCGTCGGCAATGAAGAATACGCGCGGCACAACGATTCATTCGGCCTCACGACGATGCGGGACCGGCACGTGGATGTGTCGGGCGCGACGTTGAAGTTTGAATTTCGCGGGAAGAGCGGCATCACGCATGCCATCGATCTCACCGATCGGCGTCTGGCGAAAATCGTCAAACAAAGTCAAGACCTGCCCGGCTACGAACTGTTTCAATATATCGACGAGCAAGGCGCTCGTCACTCCATTGATGCGTCCGATGTGAATGCCTATCTCAAGGAGATCGCAGGTGAGGAATTTACCGCCAAAGATTTCAGGACCTGGGCCGGGACCGTGCTGGCTGCGCGCGCGCTACAAGAGTTTCAGGCCTTCGATTCCAAAGCGCAAGCCAAGCGCAATGTCCTGCAGGCGATCGAATCCGTCGCGAAGCGGTTAGGGAACACCAAGGCGGTCTGCCGCAAGTGCTACATCCATCCGGCCGTGATTAATCTCTATATGGATGGAGCTCTCTTGCAGACACTCACACGTCGGGTGAAGAAGGAACTGACCCGCTCGCTGCACGATCTCCCTGCCGAGGAAGCCGCGGTCTTGGCGCTGCTCCAGCAGCGCCTGAAGCAGGAGGGGCAAGGCATCAATGGCGCCCGGCATCGGAAAGCCTCGTTGACAGGTCTGTTGAGGGCGTCTCTTAAGAAAAAAGCCGTGAATCGTTAAACGTGAATCGCCATGACGAAGGAACGGAAAGAAGAAGCCAACGAGATCTTTACATGTCACGATTCACGACGGACGAATTACCAACTTCTCGGGGCCACCGTCTTGGACAGCGGTGTAGAATTTCGCGTGTGGGCACCGAAGTGCAAGCGTGTGGAGGCCTGGCTGGAGGACCTTGGGGAGGCGGTTGTCTTGCAAAAAGACGACAGAGATTACTGGACCGGCGTCGTGCCGCAGGCGAAGGCCGGTATGCGATATCGGTATCGTTTGGACGGTGAAATCCTGTGCCCCGATCCCTGCTCGCGCTACCAGCCGGAGGGGCCGCATGGGCCTTCCCTCATCGTCGACCCTCGGCAGTTCGTGTGGAACGACGATGACTGGCCCGGCGTTCGGATGCACGGACAAGTAATCTATGAACTCCACATTGGAACGTTGACGCCCGACGGCACATTCGATGCAGCGATCCGTGAATTGGACGGACTGAAAGCGTTGGGAATTACGTTGATCGAGTTGATGCCGGTGGCTGAATTTCCAGGGCGCTGGAACTGGGGCTACGATGGCGTCTCGTTGTATGCGCCGGCGCATACGTATGGCGACGCCGAGGCTTTGAAGCGGTTCGTTGATGCCGCACACCGGCGTGGCCTTGGTGTGCTCCTCGACGTCGTCTATAACCATATCGGCCCGGATGGAAATTATCTCACCGCCTATAGCGACGACTATTTCACCGATCGCTATCACAACGACTGGGGAGCGGCGATTAATTTCGATGGACCGGGGTCGAGCGAGGTCCGCGCGTTCTTTATCAAGAATGCCTGTTATTGGATCGGGGAGTGCCGGCTGGATGGATTGCGGATCGACGCGACGCAGGATATCCATGATGCCGGGCCGGTCCATGTTCTGGCGGAGCTGTCCCGCCGCGCACGCGAAGCGGCCGGTTCTCGGTCCATCGTGCTCATCGGTGAAAATGAACCACAAGACGTTCGCTTACTTGCGCCGGCCGATCAAGGAGGCTATGGACTCGATGCATTGTGGAACGACGATTTTCATCACATGGCGCGCGTCGCACTGACCGGCCGGCGGGAAGCGTACTATACGGATTATCGCGGTTCCGCTCAGGAAGTCGTGTCGACCGTAAAGCGCGGTTTCCTGTATCAGGGACAGCGTTATGAGTGGCAAGACAAGCCGCGCGGTTCCGTCGTGACTGCCGAGCCGGCATGCGCCTTCGTTTGCTACATTCAAAATCACGATCAGGTGGCGAATCACTTGTATGGGGAGCGCATTCATGCATTGGCGAGCCCGGCCCGCTATCGCGTGTTTGCCGCGTTGATGCTCTTGGCGCCGGCGACGCCGATGTTATTTATGGGACAAGAGTTCGGTGCCTCGACTCCCTTCTTGTTTTTTGCCGATCATCGGCCTGAGTTGACCCAGCCGGTGCATCAGGGGCGACGGGCCTTCTTGGCGCAATTTTCCAGTTATGAATCATCCGAGGCGCAGGATCAGGTGGCCGACCCGGCGCTCGGCGAGACGTTCCACCGATCGAAACTCAATCCGGCTGAACGCGGCGCGCATCACCGGATCTATGACTTCCATCGAGATCTCCTCCACATCCGCCGAAGCGATCCGGTCATTGCCGGGCAACGCCGTGACCGGGTGGACGGCGCCGTATTGAGTTCCGAAGCCGTCGTGATCCGATTCTTTGGCGAAGCCGGTGACGATCGGTTGTTGCTGCTCAATTGGGGGCCGGATCTCGCCTACTCACCTGCACCCGAGCCGTTATTGGCGCCGGTCCCAGGCTGTTCGTGGCGCCTGGTCTGGTCAAGCGACCATCCTCGTTATGGTGGGTCGGGCATCATGAACCCTTGCACCGCACATGGCTGGCGCGTTTCAGGCAGCAGCGCTACATTCTTTGCCGCTTCGCCTGACGACGTATGAGTATGCGGCACGGTCCCTTCGTATGGCTGCTGACGGTCGCGCTTCTTGGATGCGGTCAACATGACATCCCTACGTTGCCCGTAGCCGATGTCGTGCAATCGGCCGTGATCCTGGTTCCTGGGTATTACGGGACGCGGCTGGTGCGAGAGTCGGACGGCAAGGTCGTGTGGATTTCAGCCGGGCAAGCCATGGCGGGGAGTCTTCCGTTGACCTTGCCGGTTCCCGGACTCGGATTGCACGATGCGATTCAATTGGAGCCGGCTGGGATTCTGAAGAAGGTTCCGATCATTCCCTTGCTGTACGCCGTTGACGGCTACGGATCGATGCTTGAGGCGCTACAGGAATATGGCAAAGGCCGCGCCACGATCGTGCCGTTTGCCTATGATTGGCGCGGCGATATCATGGCATCGGTGCGAAAGCTGGATGCGGTGGTCCGCGATCTTCATCGCTCCGGCGTGACGGATATTCGCATCGTGGCGCATAGCATGGGCGGCCTCATAACCGCGTACTATCTTCGCTATGGAATTCAAGATCCCGAGCAGGCGGTGGAAACATGGGCCGGCGCCGCGCATTTCACCGGCGTCGTGTTGGTAGGCGTGCCGTTCAAGGGCACGATGATCGCCTTTCGAAACAGTCAGTACGGCGTCAAGATTGGGCTGAATCGCACACTGCTTCAACCCACCGCCGTCGCCTCATTTCCAGCGACCTACTATCTCTTGCCGGCCATGGATACTGATGTGCTGATGACGCACGAGCTGCAACCGATAACGGGCCCGGTCCGAGATCCGTATAACTGGGCGGCGTATCGGTGGGGACTGCTGAAATCATCGTCATTGCCCAAGGAAATCGAAGCTCATCGCGAGCGGTATACCATGCACTGGTTAGCCAAGTCCAAACAGTTTTCCACTCTCGTGCTTCATCCCGTGACAACAGAGAGTGGGCCGTCGATTCCGTTGCTCGCAATTTCAGGAAGGGGACAGCTCACCTTGGCGACGGGAATCTGGGATCGCAGACAGCGAGCCGGGATCGCCTCCTTGATCTTCGATGAGCGCACACTGAAAGCCGCACTGCCGCAGACGGATTCAGCCGTCCTGTTCAAGGACGGCGATGGGACCGTCATGACCGAATCGGCCGCATTGCCGCCGGCCTATGTCAAGTCGTTTCGAGTGACACACCGGCAATATGATGTCGGACATGTCGATCTGATGGCGGCCCCGGCTATTCAAGAAGAGATTGTCGCGTTTGTTTCTGCTCGGTAGATTCGGCATGGCCGCATGAACGCCTCGGTAGTTGTTCACCGGTTGTTCAGAGGTAGTTATGATGGAATCTTCGATGACCTCCATAGCTCCCACCTTGACGTTTCCTTGGGATGCCGAGCACGATCCCGCGACGCTGCTGTCGCGTGAATGGCTGGTGACCAATGGGCTGGGAGGCTATGCCTCGGGGACGGTCAGGGGCATGGCGACGCGGAGACACCACGGGTTGTTCGTGCCCGACCTCCCGGCGCCGCGCGGCCGGACGATGATGGTGCCGCGTGTCGATGAAGAGGTAGAGGTCGGCGGGCGGTGGATTCGCTTAAGCGGCGCAGAATATGACGACGGCCGCCTCGAAGGGGAAGGCGCTCGGTATTTGAAGGCCTTTCGCTGGGAGTGGCAAACTCCGGTCTGGCTGTTCGAGATCGAGGGATACCGCCTCGAAAAGCGAATCGTCATGCCGTATGGATTCAATACGGTCTACATCGAATATATCTTACTGACACGCGAGTCGCTTCCATTTCGTGTACGGCCCTTTGTGATGCATCGCAGACACGATGCGCCGCTGGTCTCGGATGGAGACCGGCAGGAATGGCTCAAGAGTCACCGCGGGCGATACGAAGTGCATTGGGGAGAGGACGCGCCGGTTCTGAAATTAGCGCTGCGTCCTGCAAGCGGCGTGTTTGTCGCAGATGAGATGGTGAGTGAAGGCGTCTTTTATCGCGTCGAACGCGATCGCGGCTATGCGCATGTCGAGAACCTGTTCAGTCCGGGGTACTTCATGGGGGAACTCCATGTGCAGGAATCAATGTCCTTCGTCGCAAGCACCGAGGTGTGGGAATCCTTGGAGTTCGGCGCCGGGCCGATTCGAGAGGCCGAACGACAACGCTTCGAGCAATTGCTGGCTCGCGCGCCCGCGGCGGCGCACGGCGGTATTGGGCCGCAATTAGTCTTGGCGGCAGATCAGTTCATCGTCTTTCCGGCCAGCCGTGTCGAGGAGCAGACGTTGGCGCGGGCGTCCGGCCATGACTTGCGCACGGTGATTGCGGGCTATCACTGGTTTACCGATTGGGGGCGCGACACGATGATCAGTCTGGAGGGATTGACCCTGTGCACCGGGCGCTATGAAGAAGCGAAAGCCATTCTCAAGACGTTCGCTCGCTACGTCAAAGACGGGTTGATCCCCAATCTGTTTCCCGAAGGACAGCGATCGGCCTTATACCATACGGCAGATGCGACACTGTGGTACTTCCATGCGCTGGATCGCTATGAGCAGGTGACGCGCGATCATGACACCGTGCAAGCGCTCTTTCCGCTCCTTTCCGATATTCTGGAATATCACGTGAAGGGAACGGATTTCGGCATCGGCATGGATCCGACCGATGGTCTCTTGAGGGCCGGCGCAGAAGGGTATCAGTTGACCTGGATGGATGCCAAGGTCGACGGGTGGGTCGTTACACCGCGTCGGGGAAAGCCGGTCGAGATTCAGGCCTTGTGGTACAACGCGTTGCAGCTCATGGCCAGATGGGCAGAAGCGTTGGAGCAACCCAATCGGTGGGACGCCCTTGCGCAACGGGCATCCGACTCGTTTAACGCTCGATTTTGGAACGAGCCCGGTCAGGCACTCTACGACGTGATCGACGGCGAACAGGGAGACGATGCGAGCGTGAGGCCGAATCAAATCTTCGGGATCTCATTACGATTTCCCATACTCTCGCAAGACCGATGGAGAGCGGTGATGGAGACGGTCTCGGCGACGTTACTGACTCCGGTTGGACTGCGCAGCTTAGCGGCCGGTCACCGCGATTATAAGCCGGCGTACTTCGGCGATCTGCGCGCTCGGGATGCCGCCTATCATCAAGGCACGGTGTGGGCCTGGCTGATCGGACCTTTTCTCGATGCCTGGCTGAAAGTCTATGGCGACAAGGCGAAGGCACGGGCCATGCTCGCAGGATTCGAGGCGCACTTGAGAGAGGCGGGCATCGGAACGATCAGCGAAATCTTCGATGCAGAAACACCGTATACGCCACGAGGCTGCATTGCTCAAGCGTGGAGTGTGGCGGAAGTCTTGCGCGCCTATGTGGCGACAGCGGGTAAAACTTCCAGGTAAAGCCATCGGCCGTTGAGCGCTCCACTTTCAGCATGTACTGAGCAATTCGATGCACGTTTTCTCCTCCAGCCGCTTGGTTGAGAGCACGTCTCCACCGAGTACGACCAGGGCGCCTTTCTGTGCAGCCGATGCGGCCTTGATTTGCTCGAACGTTCCGTTCTTTCTGCCCTGCTTCTCTAATTGATTGGGAATGATGTGATAGCGACTGCACCCTGATAAGACCATCAGCACGACCAGCGCCACACAGGCGTGTCTCTTCATGATTTCCACCTATGAGCCGCATATCATGAGCCTATGGTTTCTGCCGGCCATCCCCCGGTCGATTCATTACTGAAATCGATTGTTGGCGGGTTCTTTCGTACCGCTCGAGCTGACTCCCTTCGGAGCGACGGCTTCCGAGGTTGCGGGCAGCCGTTCTGGATTGCCCACATAGTGATGATCGTCGGTATACCGTCCCTTCTCGCATCCGAACGCCGAAACGACGAGCACACCGAATAGAAATACGATTGCCGATATTCTCATACGACACCTCCTTCTTCATGTCACTTGATGTGTGGCGCGGAACACATATTCCGTCCGCGACAGACTATGCTCGCTGTTTACCCTTGTCTCTTGGCGGTTACATTCCGCGGGACCGAGGTCCGGCATAACGGCATTGTATTGTCCTCAACGCAGCCTTAATCCGTTCAATCGATAACCACTCTCTTTTTAAAATATATGCAAGAGCAGAACCATATCGATCGTCGGATGAAGTTTGTGGAAGCTTTTCTCCAGAGACATCTATCGAGTCGTCTATCGTGTACCAACTCGGTTCTGTCATGACCGAGGTCTGGCTAGACGGACACCGTGACGACCTGGAGTGAGACACCGATTCAAGTCACTGCCCGATAGTGAGCCTCGAACAGCGGCCATACAATCTGGCTGAGCAGGAGGTTCAGCATGATTCAGAGAAACGGAACGGCACGACAATCCAAGGTTGTGGTAATTACCGGAGCTTCAGCGGGTGTAGGCCGCGCGACCGTACGGGAGTTTGCCAAATCCGGGGCGTCGATCGGATTGTTGGCGAGAAACCGCGAGCGTTTGGAGTCTGCCCGTCAGGAAGTCGAAGAGTTGGGCGGCCGCGCGCTGGTTTTGCCGACCGACGTGGCGGATCCGGATCAGGTGGAGACGGCTGCGGCACGGGTCGAGGAAGCCTTCGGCCCGATCGATGTCTGGGTCAATGTCGCCATGGTGTCCGTGTTGTCCCCTGTGAAAGAAATGACTCCGGACGAATACCGCCGTGTGACGGAGGTGACGTATCTCGGGTACGTGCATGGGACCCTGGCGGCGCTCAAGCGCATGTTGCCCCGCGATCGCGGCATTATCATTCACGTCGGCTCGGCGCTCGCCTATCGATCGATCCCGCTGCAATCCGCGTATTGTGGGGCCAAACATGCCATCCAGGGATTTACGGAATCATTGCGCTCAGAACTCATTCACGACGGCAGCCGGGTGCGTGTGACCATCGTCCAGCTTCCGGCCGTCAATACCCCGCAGTTCAACTGGATAAAAACCCGGATGCCGCGGCATCCTCAACCGGTGCCGCCCATCTATCAGCCTGAAGTCATCGCGCGGGCCATCGTCTGGTCGGCAGATCATGATCGACGCGAGTTGACCGTCGGTGCGTCGGCCGTCAAAGCCATCATCGGTGATAAATTCATTCCTGGCGCGTTGGACCACTACTTAGCGTGGATCGGGTATAACGCGCAGCAAACCGATCAACCCATCGATCCGAATCGTCCCAACAACTTGTACGAGTCCGTTCCCGGCGACTATGGCGCTCATGGTGAATTCGACCGCCAGGCTCGACGCGTCAGCGTCCAATTGTGGCTCAACATGTACCGTGGTTGGTTGGCCTTGGCCGGTGTCGGGCTTATGGCTGCATTCGGGTGGCGATATGCAATGAGCAGGCCTCTAGGCGCACGAAACCGCCTCGGCTCGGTGTTGAAAGGAACGTAAGATTTCATCCTTCAAGCCAGACGGCGCATTGTTGACAGACGAATGAGCGTTGGGCTGGTGGTGATGCGTAGGTATAGGGGATAGGATGAAATTAACGATGGTCAACCAAGGAGGCCCTATGAAAGCCAGTATACTGTTTGTCGCTATCGCACTGCCGGTTTCGTTCCTGATCGGTTGTCAGTCAAGTCCGAATCGCGGTACGAGTCAGGGATATTCATCCGCTGAACAGGAAAAAACCATGGTCAACGATATGAATCTCCATCGGGCCGGCAAAACCGGTCAAAAGGCAGCCAGCCGACAGGATAATGCGGATTTGCGTGAGACGCTTGCCGAACATCCGGTTCGATCAACCGAGAGTCAGGCCACCGGAGGGACTGTCAATGAAATGGTAGAGGGTGAAGGACTGCCTCGGCCGGCGCCTGGTACCGTTGAACCGGGACAGCGCAGATAGCGGAAGGGAGGTCATTATGAAAAAAACGGGCATACTTTTGCTGGTGTCAGCATTCCCACTGTCTTTACTCGCCGGATGCGCGTCGGACGCGAAGCCGGGGGCGGTCCAGGGGTTCTCTTCGGCTGCCCATGAGAAGGCGATGGTTGAGGAGATGAATCTCCATCGGCCGGGAAAAATAGGTCCGAGGGCCGCCAGTCGGCAGGATAATACGGCGCTTCGCGAGACGCTGGCCGTGAATCCGGTTCGGTCCAATGAGGCTCAATCGAGCGAAGGTACGGTAAACGAGATGGTGGAAGGTGAAGCACTGCCGCGGCCGACCGAACAGAGCAGACAGTTGCAGTCTAGGGGACAACCACCCGCGGTTATCGAGGAGCGGACGGTCGTGATCGTACCGGTCGAGCCGGTGCCGGGCGATACCATGGCTCGCTCGTCGAGGGAAGAAAGCAGGCTAGGCCCCCAGGATCGAAGCGATCAAGAAGTCGCGCTCCGGAGAGATGCCGAAAGCGTCGCTCCTGGTGCGGAGCTGGCGGAGATTTCCCGGTATGAGCCCGACTTCCGGCAGAACTACGAGAGTAATTTTGCCAATACCGGATACGGGTATGACCAATATCGGCCGGCTTACCGCTACGGCTTCGAGCTGGCTAAAGACCCGCGGTACAACGAGATGGATTGGAATACGCTCGAGATGCAGGCCCATCGCAATTGGAATGAAAGCACGATGGGGCCATGGAATCGTTATAAAGACGCCGTTCGATATGGATGGGAGCGCGGCCGGGAGTCGACTCCGGGTCGAGGCTGAGCCCTGTTCGAGTTAGAGTGCGCGCCCCAGCGATCAAGACGGCTGGGGCGCGGGCGGCTCTGAGTAGGCAGACGATTCTCCATAGATCTGAAGTTAGAGTTCGAAGGTCCCGACATCACAAGTTGGCTTCAGCACTTCCAGCCAGTTCCCTATTCATTTCTTACCGACAGCGTTTTCTCATTGCCACCCCTGGTGTCTGTCGTTCGTGCCGCGCATTATGGGTCTGTGTAGCTATCCGATCAGTGTTCTAGAAAATCTAGAAATAGGTGAGGATGTTCGGAACAGGTCGCTATCTCATCCTCCCAACCCGGCGTGCCAAGACGTGCCCCTTCCCAGTGAGGGCCGCAACGAGCGAAAGGCCGAGGCCGTAGCAGAGCTATGTTGAGGTGGACGAGCGATCGAGAACGAACCCCGGGAAGGGGCGCGTCTTGGCGCGCCTGTGGATGAGAGGGTGTACTATGACCGGTTTCAACATCTGCTAGGGCTATGACGGATCTTCTTGCTGCCCGTTCCCAGATGGCCGTGTCGTTGGGTTTCCATATTGTCTTTGCCGCCATCGGGATCGCGATGCCTCTGATGATGACCATCGCCGAATGGCGGTGGCTGAAGACCGGCGACGAGACCTATCTCATCTTAGCCAAACGATGGGCGAAAGGGACGGCCGTCCTGTTTGCCGTAGGCGCCGTATCCGGGACGGTGCTCTCGTTTGAATTGGGCCTGCTGTGGCCTTCGTTCATGAATTGGGCGGGACCGATCATCGGGCCGCTGTTTGCGCTCGAAGGATTTGCGTTTTTTACTGAAGCAATTTTCCTAGGGCTCTATTTATACGGCTGGAATCAGCTTCCGCCACGAGTCCACCTTGCCGCGGGGATGATTGTCGCGATCAGCGGAGTGGCCTCGGCAATTTTCGTCGTCATGGCGAACGCGTGGATGAATACGCCAACCGGTTTCGAGCTGTCTCAGGGACAACCGATTCATCTCGATCCGATCGCCGCCATGCGCAATCCCCATGCGGCCGGTGAAACGGTCCATATGGTGTTGGCCGCGTTCGCCGCCACGGGATTGGCCGTGGCCGGGGTTCATGCCTATTGGCTGCTGCGCGATCGGGCCAATGAGTTTCACCGTCGCGCGCTCGAGATTGCGTTGCTGGTCGGGGGTATTCCGGCGATCCTGCAACCACTCAGCGGAGATTTGTTGACAAAGGACGTGGCTCACCATCAGCCCGCCAAGTTGGCGGCCATCGAGGCGCTCTTTCATACCGAAGAGGGCGCCGCATTCCGACTAGGCGGTCTTCCCAATGCCGAACGACAAGCCGTCCGCTATGCGATTGAGATTCCATACGGCTTGAGTCTTCTCCTGTACTATGATCCGCATGCGCGTGTGGCGGGATTAGACACCGTGCCGCGAAAGGACTGGCCGCCGGTCGCGGTCGTGCATCTGGCCTTTCAATTCATGGTCATGGCGGGATTCATCATGATGGGATTGGCGCTCTGGTCCGGGTGGCGATGGTGGCGAGGACGTGCGCTGGAACGAGAGACGGCCTTGCTCAGGGCGCTCGTGCTGGCGTCACCGTTGGGATTTCTCGCCATCGAATCCGGATGGGTCGTGACGGAAGTCGGCCGCCAACCATGGATCATCTATGGCGTGATGCGAACCAGCGAGGCCGTCACGCCCATGCCGGGACTCTGGGTGCCGATGATCACGTTCACTCTTCTGTACGGTGTGTTGGCAGTGGTCGTCGTCTGGCTCTTGAAGCGTCACATTGCAGCTGCGGCGGCTGCAAGTCCAAAGTAAAAAGATAAAAGTAAAAAATTTTCTTAAATAGCAACCTCACTGTTGACCTTTTACTTTTAACTTATTCTTAATCCTATGTCTTTCGAGCTTATTCTTGCCGGCGTCATTTTGATTTCGCTGACGTTCTATGTCCTCTTCGGCGGGGCGGATTACGGGGCGGGCGTCTGGAGTCTGTTCGCCAGGGGGCCTCGGGCTCTGGCTCAACGGGAAGCCATCGCCAAGGCGATTGGGCCGATCTGGGAAGCGAATCATGTCTGGTTGATCCTCGTCGTGACGATTCTTTTCACGGCATTTCCCAAGGCATTTGCGTTAATTTCCATGCAACTCCATATCCCGCTGTCGCTCATGCTGATGGGAATCGTGTTGCGCGGGTCCGCGTTTGCGTTCCGTACCAATGACGTGGTGCCGCGAACGGTGAGTGAGGCCGGCGCTCAGAAATTCTGGGAACGGGTCTTTGCCGTCTCGAGTGTCTTTACGCCGATAATGCTTGGCACGACGATCGGGGCCGTGGCGTCGGGAGGGCTGACGGGGCGAGGCGGTACGTTTATTGAGGTGTTTGTGCGGCCGTGGGCGACGCCGTTTTGTTTCACCGTGGGATTGCTTGCGCTGACCTTGTTTGCCTTCCTCGCCGCGATGTATCTGCTGCTTGAAGCCGAAGAGAATGCTTTACGAGAAGATTTCAGGCAACGAGCGTTATCGGCGGGAGGCGTAGCGGTTCTGCTCGCCGGCGCAGTCTTCCTGTTGTCCGACAGTGCGGCCCCTCACATCCGAGACCATCTCAGCCATACCGTCTGGGGCGCCATGACGATGGGACTTGCCGGGCTCTCGGCGCTCGTGGCGCTTGCGTCCTTGTGGCAGCGGATGTATCGCCTCGCTTTCGTGTGCACCGTCAGCGAGGTCATTTTCATCGTGTGGGGATGGGGCGTGGCGCAATATCCCTATCTGATCATACCCAGCGTCGCCATCGCGGATAGCGCTCCCATTCAAACGCTGCAATTGGTGCTGGCGGCGGTGTTGATCGGCGCGCTCCTGCTCTTTCCGTCACTGTATTATCTGTACCGCATCTTTAAAGGCGCCACGATCCGGCGTGCTCTCGAATAGCGCGCAGTACAAAATACAAAGGCAAAGGTAAAAAATTAGAAGGAGTTTTTAGTCGGCACTTTTTACCTTTTACTGTTATCCCTTCACTTATCTAAGAGGTACGTATGGCAACGCCTATGGCACAGGAGCATCGAAAGATTCGAAGAGGGAGCGCCACTTCAACCGCGTCTACGAACGTCGATGATACCGAACGATGGGTCTCGGGTATCAGTGGAGCGGCGCTGGTGTTGTATGGCTTGAGGCGGCGGAGTATTGGAGGAACCGTACTGGCCGCTCTTGGAGCCGGGCTGCTCTATCGTAGCGTGACCGGTCGAAGCGTCTTGTATCAGGCGTTGAATTTGCGGCTGATTCGCACGACGGGGGGACAGCAACGGATCGAAGTGGCGAAAACTCTGACTATCAATCGACCGCCGGAAGAGCTGTATCGGTTCTGGCGACATTTTGAAAATCTCCCGAGTGTGATGCGGCATCTGGAGTCCGTGACGGTGCAGGATGACAAGCGGTCACATTGGATTGCCAAGGGGCCGGCCGGGAGCCACATCAAATGGGATGCAGAGATCGTCAATGAAAAGACCAATCAATTGATTGCCTGGCAATCCTGTGAAGGAGCAGATATCGATCACTGGGGTGTCGTGCGATTTGTCCCGGCACCCGGTGGACGAGGCACGGAAGTAACGGTGGAGCTGGAATATGAGCCGATTGCTGGTTCATTCGGCGCCTCGATTGCGAAACTCTTCGGGGAAGAGCCGGCACAGCAAATCGAAGAGGATTTGCGGCGATTCAAGCAGCTCATGGAAGCGGGGGAGGCGCCGACGACTGCAGGACAGCCGAGGGGAAAATAAAGACGGGGAGGGGGGAAGACCGGCCCGCGCTCCCGCACCGCGCACGCTAGGAAGGTGCTCGGTAGACGCGCGCGTAGGCGATCATCAAAATCTCATTCGTTCTTGTCTTGATGCAACGGCAGGTTCGCACCCTCGTGTTCGCCATTTTCACTTTGCGTCGTGGAAGATGATGCCGACGGTGTGGCGATGTCCTGAGCGGACGCGGCTGACGCCGTGTCTGTGCGTGACTCGGTAGACGCCTCGGCTACCCTGGACCGGACGCTGATGGACTGCGAAGAGAACCGCGTCGCCTTGCCGGAGCGGCACTACGATTGGCCGCGACTGCATGCGGGGGCGCTGCTCAGTCATCACGAATTCGCCGCCGGTGAAGTCACGGTCGGGTTGTGATAAGAGAATCGTGACTTGGATCGGAAATACATGGTCGCCATACAGGTCTTGATGCAGGGAGTTGTAATCATCCAAACCGTACTGGAGCAGCAGGGGCGTCGGTTTGAGTTGACCGGCCTCATGACAACGCGCGATGAACTCTGCGTGATTCGTCGGATACCGCACATCGATGCCCATGGCCGCATTCCAACGGTTCGCAATCGGGACTAGATACGGGTACAGCACCGTCCGGAGGTCCGCGATGAGGTCGGGCAACGGATAGCGGAAATACTTGTACTCCCCGCGTCCGAAGCCATGGCGCGCCATCACCACACGGCTGCGGAAAATGTCATCATGGGAGTACAGGAGGGCCAACTCGCCACACTCTTTCGAAGACAGAAGCCTGTCAAGGATTGCGCTGCCGTCTGCATCGAGATCCTCTGACACGTGCTCCCACGCAATCGCGTGGACCCGATCCGCTATGGTGATGAGG
>DATEPO010000180.1:0-7161 GCA_035273145.1 Nitrospiraceae bacterium | reverse complement strand
GCTGGAACGTCACCACCTTCGACCTCAATGGCTCGATCCATCACTCGGAGCGTGTCGCTCGCCATTTCCGTCAGTTCTGCATGGGTAAAGAAATCCGCCTGCCACAGTCCTTCAAAAACGGATTTCAGTTGGGTCGGAGGAATTTTGCGGTACCAGGATCTGAATTCTTTGAACCGGTCTTCACGGGTCAACATAGGATCTTTACCGGCCTGCACGAGCCGGCTATCGATGTTCATGCACCATAGAATCCGGTACCGATGCAAAATCAGGGTCTCTTCACCTGGATTCTGTCCGACCTTGGTATCGGGATCGTAGTCGAACGTCGGATCAAGCATATCGGCAATATGTGTCAGCTCGTGCCGACAGTAACGACTCAGTGCAGGATCGTAAAACCGGCGAGGAATCAGCTTGATGCCAACGCCTTTGAGTCCCTTCTCTTCAAATTGCCGCGCCATATCCTGCTCCACCGATCCCCATTTTCGCAGGACGTCAACGCCTTCCTGATCTTCTTTGAGCACGCCTTTGATTAAGACGATGCCGATCTTTTCTTTCAACGCGGGAAATTCGTCGAAGGCATTCCGGATGATGTCGGAGAATCCCCAGATGCCGAACAGATATTGGTAGAGCTTTTTGAACTCCGACTCCCGGTCGTCAAGGGAGTACTTCTCATAGATAGGATCTGCGAGCTCGTGAAATTCCTTGTAATAGGTTGGATCTCCTTCCCGCTCAGTTTTTTCAATGAACGAATCGATCACTTCCTGGAGCAGTGCCGGCTGAAATCGAATATCCATCGTATGTGGCGTGTCTGACTTCTGTTGTGCAGTGTGTGGTTGTATGGCCATGGGTGGCGAATCCCTTTCAAGCGGTCAGTTGCCTTGACTTGCTGGAGACCCATCTCATAAGATGTTTTCACCAAACGAAATTGAATTATAGCGACCGATTACGGCCTTTTGCAAACGATGATCACAGTGTTCAGAAGAATAAGGATGAAGACGAGGCATACATGGTAGATCCATTGATGACGCAATCGATCGGAGCCGGATCATCCGGCCTTGCGGAAGAGACAGCACAACAGCCACCGCTCGATTTTCTAGAATACTGGAAGTCCGGCACACGGGAAATCCGAACCTTTCGCGGGCATTCGCACGGCGTCTGGACCGTCGCGATTTCTCCTGATAATTCGACGCTGGCCAGTGCGGGAGTCGATCGCCTGATCCGCGTCTGGGATGTCGAGACCGGACGGCTCTTGCGGTCCCTTCGCGGCCATACGCATGACATCCGCGCCGCGCTCTTTACTCCGGACGGACAAACTCTCATCACCGGGAGCGAAGATCGAACCATTCGTATGTGGAATCCTCGAACCGGTGAACCGACGAAATTACTTTTCAGCCGGTACGACCACAACGTGTGCAGCTTGTCGCTTTCTCCGGATGGCCTGATGTTGGCACGCGGCAGTCACAATAAGGACATCAAGATCTGGGAAGTCACGACCGGGACGGAGCTCATGACCCTGCTCGGCAAAGACCAGTACGATCATCATTGGTCCGTCTGCGTGGCCTTTTCCCCGGACGGCATGCATATGGCGAGCGCCAGCGATATCGGCAAGCTGCGATTGTGGGAAGTCCTCCCCAGCGGTGAAGAAAAACTGTTGGTGAACGGACATTGGCGCGAGCAAGAGGACGATGAGCAAACGGAATCGCGCGGATTTTTTGTCGAAGACGACGGCGCGTTTCAAAAAGCGATGGAAACGTGGATCGGTGCCTTGACCTATACGCCGGACGGCAAGATCTTGATCTCAGGAAGCCGCGATGCCACGATCAAGTTTTTTGACATGCCGGCGTTGACGGAAATCCGCACGCTGAAGGGACATGCCGGCTGGGTCCGCGCACTGGCCGTCTCGCCGGATGGGAAAGTCTTGGTCAGTGCCGGCGATGATAAGACCGTCAAATTCTGGGACATTGAAGCGGGCCGCCACTTTAAAACCTTGCGGGCGCATACCGACGCGGTTCGCGGCCTTGCCTTTTCACAAGACGGCCGCCGATTGGTGACGGGCGGATGGGATCGGCTCGTGAAACTGTGGGAAGGAGGGGCTGAGTAGTCACTCCTCCGGCCCCATTTTTTCAGAAGAAATGCCATAACGCTTGCACTTTTCCCATAACGCCTTTCGCGATAACCCCAAGACGCGCGAGGCGATTGTTTTACTTCCCTCTACTCGATCCAAGACGGCCACGATATACTGCCGCTCAAACGACTCCCTGGCCGTCGCAAGCGAATCGACCTCCGTTGCTTGTGGGCTCGCGACATGACCGGTCAATCCTTCGCTACAAAATCCACACATCTCTTGCGGTACCCCTCCGAGATAGGGGCACGTTCGATTCCCGCACAGCATGGCGGCTTGAATTTCTTCGTTCGGCTGTCCCAGCGCCACCGCACGCTCAATCAGATTTTCAAGTTCGCGAATGTTCCCGGGAAACGAATACCGCAACAATAATTCTTGCGCGCGCTGCGAGAATCCCTTCAAGGGTTTATTGCTCCGCTCACAACGAGCCTGCAGCATATGCTCGGCAATGAGCATGACATCCTCCCGCCGTTCTCTCAGCGGCGGCAACACCACCGGTACGACATTCAGTCGGTAGTACAGATCTTCACGAAACCGTCCCTGCTGCACTTCTTTCTTCAGATCTTTTTGAGTGGCGCAGACCAACCGGACGTCGACTTCGATCGTCTCATTCCCGCCGACTCGTTCGAATTGCCGCTCCTGCAAGACGCGCAAGAGTTTCACTTGGACCACGGGTGAAATTTCTCCAATCTCATCCAAGAACAGCGTGCCCTTATGAGCGAGTTCAAAACGGCCACGACGCTGGCGGAGGGCTCCGGTGAATGCCCCTTTTTCATGACCAAATAATTCGGCTTCCAGCAAGGTTTCGGGAAGTGCCGCACAACTGATCTTGACGAGGGCGTGGTCCTGCCTCGGGCTATTCCGATGAATGGCGTTCGCGATCAGTTCTTTCCCGGTTCCGCTTTCCCCAACGATCAGGACCGTCGAGTCGGTAGCCGAGATCAGTTGGACCGTTTCCAAGACATCCCGCATGCGATGATTTTTACCGAGTATCCCTTCGAAATTGAACTTGCCTTCCAGCGCCTCACGGAGCTGCAGATTTTCAGCGCGCAGTGCCAAGACTTTGCTCACACGATCGACGATCAAGAGCAATTCGTCCATCGCGAACGGCTTGGTGATAAAGTCGTAGGCGCCGCGTTTCATCGCTTCGACGGCGGTCTCCACCGAGCCATGCGCCGTGATCACGATGACCTCCGTACGCGGCGATCGTTGTTTGCAGACGTGCAAGAGTTGCAAGCCATCGGCCCCAGGAAGACGGAGATCTGTAATGACGATGTCGAACATGGCCTGGGTGAGCAGATCCATCCCCTCTTGCCCGGTTGCCGCTGCACGGACTTCATATCCGATCGCCCTAAGCGCGTCGGTCATCGATAGCCGCATCAAGGGTTCGTCATCGATGAGCAAGACAGAGGGAGCGTTCATGACACCTTTCCAACGGGCAACCGATCTCGCATCATCGGGAGCCAGATTGTAAACGTTGAACCTTTGCCGACTTCGCTGTCGACCTGAATCGTACCCCCATGGCGCTCGACGATTCCTAGGCTGACAGATAATCCAAGGCCCGTTCCCTCGCCGGTCCCCTTGGTGGTAAAGAAAGGATCGAAGATACGAGGCAGCACGCTTGTCGGAATCCCGCATCCGGTATCTTCGATTTGAATGGCACACCGTTCTTCCGACACCTTGGTCCGAATCGTAATGGCTCCCCCTCCCCTGATGGCCTGCACCGCGTTGAGGATCAGATTCATGAACACTTGCTCGAGCATATGTCTATCGACCATCAGCAGCGGCAGGTCGGGGGAAAAATGTTTCTCCAGACGAATATGATGAGCGATAAAGACATGATTGGTGAGGACCAGAACTCGTTCGATGATGTCATGCACGCCAGTGGGCGACAATTCCGGCTCATGTTGTTGTGAGAATTCCAAGAGCTGACGGACGATTTTCTGCACGCGGCGCAACCCGTCTTCCATGGAGAACAGATATTCCCCTTCCCGCTCGTGCGACAGAGTTCCTTGTCGCAGGTTGTATAAACAGTTCAGAATGCCCCCCAGTGGATTATTGATTTCATGAGCGACGCCCGCTGCAAGTTTGCCGACAGAGGCGAGTTTTTCAGAATTGAGGATTTGCTGCTCCAGTTTTTTAGTGGCGGTAATATCACGCGCAATCCCGAGTACGCCGAGGATCTTTCCATCGGGGTCGGCAAGCGGCGACACGCTGACAGTGACCGTGCGCACGTCACCCGCTTTCGTGACGACTTCGACTTCATACACTTGCTTCGCCCCAATGTCCAAGGTGCTTTTCAAGCGACGGCCCCGATGCCGTTTGGATAAGAGCGATAAATACGGCCGACCGAGCAAATCTTCCTTTCGATAACCCCAGATTTCAATTTTATTATTCACATACGTAAAGTGCTGCTGAGCATCGAGCGTATAGATGACATCGTTGGCATTTTCCAGCAAATTCTCCAGATACTGCTTCGTTGCCTCGATTTCACGAGTGCGCTCGCGGACCTTTTCCTCCAATTCCTCGCTGTAACGATGCAGTTGCTGCTCAAGTCGTTTTCGTTCCGTCAGGTCATGCAACTGAATCATCATCGCAGGCCTCATGCCGTCGATGACGCGAATCACATCGATTTCAACAGGCCGCTCGACTCCCGCATTGGTGATGACGGCAATTTCATGCGTCGGAACCTGACGTTCTCCCATGGCCACCTTGTCGATGAGCGAGGCCGTTACGGCGTGATGAGGAGCCGGAACAAAATCAAGGAACTGTCGGCCGACCGCATCTGATTCCACATAGCCCAGGGCTTGTTCCTCTCGCTTATTCACCGCCATCACCCGACCGTCATCGGCTACCATGAAGATCGAATCAGCCGCCAGATCGAACAGCGCCTTATACTGCTTTTGGGATTCGGACAATTGCTGCGTCCGCTCAGCGACTTCCTGTTCGAGTTGGGTCGTATACCGATGCACTTCCTGCTCAAGCAATTTGCGCTGTGTGATATCCCGAACGAAAGCGCGCGAGTACAATAAGCCGCCGTGATCAACATCAAAGAGGGCCGTGGAATGAATTTCGACATCGATCGGCTTACCATCCTTGGTGAGAAAGATTGTTTCCATCGTGCCGCGGCCCGCCGTCATAAGCCGCTCGAGGTATCCCGCAATATCGGGCTTCCGGCCTTTCGGGACGATGTCCCCAAGGTGCATCGTCAGCATCTCAGCGAGGCTATAGCCTAACTTGTGTAGTTCCGTCTGGTTAGCGTGGACGAATTTCCCCGCTTTATCGACTTGATGAATCATCTCCGGGGAATTTTCAATTAAGTCACGATACTTTTCCTCTAATCGCCGGATCTCGGTCATGCGCTGTTCAAGCTGACCGAATGACTGTCTTAAATTGGCGGACATATGATTGAAGGCACCCGCCAACTGCTCAATTTCATCGCCTGTCTTGATGTCTAATTGATGATCCAGAGCGCCGGTTCCTATCCGTTGCGCTCCCTCATGAAGCAGTTGGATCGGCCGGACTAACCGCCTGGCCACTAAAATACCGGTGGCCCAGAGGCCGGCAAAGACAAGCGCGCCATAGGCCGCCACTTGCCAGAGAAGCTGTGTGAGCGGCGCATAGGTCTCAGCCGGATCCTGCCGGACGAATGTGACCCATCGCTTTCCGCCTAAGCTGTTTGCCGCCAGTTGGTGACTCAACCGGACTGGAGCAAATCCCACGATGGAATTATGACCGCCATGGGTATCGTCTCTTGCGACAATCCATCCGGCATGCCCTTGATCGATCTGTTTTACCAGAGCGGGTCGCACTTGGTGCTCTTCCGGAGAGAGCACAGGACACATCAATGGCGTGCCATCGGCAGCCATGAGCATGGCATGCCCGGTGGCCCCGATTACCACATCAGAAATGGAATGGAATAAAGAGTCTCGGCGAAGTATGACACTGACCGTTCCGATCACGCGGCCTTGCTCATCGTCGACAATCGGCAACGACACATTTAAGGCATGGGTCCCAAAAGACGGATCAAAATAGATGTCACTGACATAGATCTGTCCGCGGCCTTTATTGAATACGGCCTGCCACCACGCGCTTTTTCCATAGTAGTAATCGACTTGTGGGATGGAGCTCACGACGAGGGCCCCTCGATTATCCGTCACAAAAATGGCGATGTAATCCGATTTACGAATATCGTGCCATCGGATCAGATAATTGGTGACGATACGATTAATGAACAGGGGGAACTCTTGCTTCCTCTCCCGCCCACGCCACTTCCGCTGCCAATCGCCAATCATCGCCTGCACGTCTTTTTCGGTTTTGCCGTCATAGCTTCGATTGGATTCGCTTACGGCGGTCTTTAAAAATGGGGTTGTAGCGAGCTGCTGCGCTTCATTGATGCCCCGCGTGACCTGCATTTCAATGCGTCGAGCGGCCTCCACTGCAATTTCCTTGAAATTGCTGCCAATCGTTTCGCGGAGGGCGCGTTGTTCTTCGATGTAGGTCAGGACAAGAGAGATGGTGAGGGGAAGCAGGCCGACCATCACGATCGCCGTGATGACTTTTCGCTGGAGACTCTGTGGTGACTTCCAGAGTTTCATTTCGGCAACATCCATTGCAACTCAAGATGTTCATTGTCATTTATGCTCCTCTTGCATGTCAAGAATCGGTAACAAGGGTCAGGGTCGTGAAAACGTTCCAGCGTAGTAAGCAGTTATTTCGAGGACAGTCTTTAAGGCCTCGGCAGCTATTTATAGGGGTGTGACGGCAAGAATTCTTTGATATCGCAGTCCACCACTTCTCCAACATAGCCGTTCTCATGGCCTACAATTGCCACCGTTGAAGAACCAGGGGTATGGCCGAGAACGATGGTGAGCCGATGAATAGTCCCAAACACTGGCTCATCGCTCTCTAGGAGAGTGGCCACGTAATCTGTGTGCCAGTACGGCAAGAACAACACAAAACGCCATTCTCTCACCACTTGAGCGAACTTGCCTTCCTGATGCAGGCGAGTGAAGTAACTTCGAAAGATATCGCCCTGGCCA